>CAIXAY010000334.1 GCA_903917505.1 uncultured beta proteobacterium
ATCATTGGCGTTTGGAAAAACTGGACTTCATGTCACCCCTTGAAGCCCGCCAGGCTTATGCCATACGAAAGGCGGCCTGAGTTGCAAAACCGTGTCCAGGAAATGCGAGCCGGTACATGAGTGCCAAGCGCAAAGCGGATGAGGCTACAGCCGAACTGGAGAAGATGAAGGAGCGGTTGGTGACGCTGACCAGCCACGTCAGTGAAGCAGGCTTCGGGGTCACTGTCTCGCGGTATTTCAAGCAGGGGAACGTGGACTACAAGAAGGTTCCTGCTTTGAAGGGCGTTGATCTGAATGCGTATCGTGGAGCTGGGCGGGAGGAAGTGCGAATCACGGTAGCGAAGTGATGAAGTGGCCTTCTGTCACCGGATGTGCAGAAGGCCATTTTCTCTCGCACTGGACTTATATTGGACTTACAACAAAATAAATGCCATTTCTGGAATGGCATTTATTAAGGTAACTTATTGATTTTTGATGGTCGGGGCGAGAGGATTTGAACCTCCGACTCCTGCGTCCCGAACGCAGTACTCTACCAGGCTGAGCTACGCCCCGACGGATACAACGACAGCGCTAGAAGGACCTAGCAACAGCGAAGAGGCATAATTCTAGCAAAGAATCCTTGCAGGGGGAAGCCGGCAATGATTCGAGCGCAAGTGTCGCGCGATCGGATTCCTCTTTAGCCTGTTTCCTGGCGTGTTCGAGCGCGCCGCTGGAGTGGATCGCCGCCAGCACCGCCGCAAAATCGTCGCGGCCGCCGCTCTCGATCGCCCGGCGCACGCAGGCCGCCTGCTCGGGCGTGCCGTTTTGCATGACGTAAATCAGCGGCAGGGTCGGCTTGCCTTCGGCCAGGTCGTCGCCGAGGCGCTTGCCGGTCTCGCTCTCGGCGCCTGAATAGTCGAGCACGTCGTCGATGAGCTGGAATGCGGTGCCGAGGTGCATGCCGTAGTCGGCCATGTGCTGTTCGATCTGCGCCGACCCGCCGCCGACGATCGCGCCGATCTGCGCGGCGGCTTCGAACAGCTTGGCCGTCTTGTAGCGGATCACTTTCAGGTAGCTTGCCTCGTCGATGTCAGCGTCATGGCAGTTCATCAGCTGCAGCACTTCGCCTTCGGCGATGACATTGGTCGCTTGCGACAGCACTTCCATCACGTGCATGTCGCCGACATCGACCATCATCTGGAAGGCGCGCGAATAGAGAAAATCGCCGACCAGCACGCTGGCCGCGTTGCCGAACAGCGCGTTGGCCGTCTGCCGGCCGCGCCGCAAATCCGATTCGTCGACGACATCGTCGTGCAGCAGGGTCGCGGTGTGGATGAACTCGATCACCGCCGCCAGTTCGTGATGCTGCGTGCCGCGATAGCCGACCGCGCGCGCCGCGAGCAGCACGAGCGCCGGGCGCAGGCGCTTGCCGCCGCTCTGGATGATGTATTCGGCGACCTGGCGGACGAGTGCCACCTCGGAGTGCAGACGCAGGCGGATCACCGCATCGACGGCTTGCATGTCCGATTCGATCAGCTTGTAGAGTTGCTCGAGATTCACTTCGCGGCGCCTTGGGAAAAAACCGTTCAATCTTAGGGGTGGCTTACGATGGCGTCAAGCCGGCATCACGTCGCAAGCCTCTCAAAGCCGTCATCCCGGCGAAAGCCGGGATCCAGTTCGTGCCTCAAACCCCTGGATTCCGGCTTTCGCCGGAATGACGATACCAAAATTGACCGGCCGCCGACGGTTCCAAT
>CAIXAY010000335.1 GCA_903917505.1 uncultured beta proteobacterium
CGGAAAAGCGCGCCGCCTACGACCAGCTCGGCAAGGGCTATCAATCCGGCCAGGACTTCCGCCCGCCACCCGACTGGGACGCCGGTTTCGAATTCTCCGGGCAGGGATTTGCGCCCGGCGCGGCGTACGATGGGCACGGCGCCGGCGATTACAGCGATTTCTTCGCCGAACTGTTCGGCCGCATGGGCGGCCAGCACGGTCCTTTCCGCGCCGGCCATGCGCAGGCGCGCGGCGAGGACCACCACGCCAAGGTACTGCTCGATATCGAGGATGCCTACACCAGCCCGAGCCGGCAGATCTCGCTGCGCGTGCCGCGCGTCGATGGGCGCGGCCATGTCGAACTGACGACGCGCACGCTCAACGTCAAGATTCCCCAGGGTGTCCACGAAGGCCAGGTGATCCGCCTGGCCGGGCAAGGGGCACCGGGATTCGGCAACGCGCCGCCCGGCGATTTGATGCTCGAGGTGCATTTCAGGCCGCATGGCCGCTTCACCGCCGATGGCCGCGATTTGCACCTGACGCTGCCGGTGGCGCCGTGGGAAGCCGCGCTCGGCAGCGTCATCGCCGTCGACCTGCCGCAGGGCCAGGTCAAGGTGCGCATCCCCGAGGGCGCGCAAAGCGGCCGCCAGTTGCGGGTGCGCGGCAAGGGACTGCCGGACAAGCCGCCCGGCGACCTGCTGCTCAACATCCAGGTGATCCTGCCGCCGGCCGACAGTGCGCGGGCGAAGGAAATTTACGCAACCATGCAGCGCGAACTGGCTTTCGATCCACGCCGCGCCGGGAGGGACTGAAGCATGCGCGACGACGAGATTGTCATTGGCACGCTGCTCGACGAGTGCTGGCTCACCCTCGAGCAGGTCGCCGCCACCTGCCAGGTCGACACCGACTGGCTGCAGCGCCATATCGACGAAGGCCTGGTGCCGCACCTCGACAGCGTCGGCGGGACCTGGCGCCTGTCCGGCGGCATGGTCGCGCGCATCCGGCGCACGCGGCAAATCGAAACAGACTTCGAGGCGCAGCCGGAACTCGCGGCGCTGGTCGCCGACCTGCTCGAGGAAATGGACGATCTGCGCGCGCAGCTCAGGCGCCTGACGCCACGCTGAGGCCCGTTTTCCGGCGGCAAAGTGGTAGAATGCTCGCCTTTTCAGCGCGCGCTGCGGCGATCGGCGGAAGACCGGCGGGCGGGGCGCGAACGCAGCATATACAGGGATGAGGTGAGCATGTCCGGACACTCCAAATGGGCGAATATCCAGCACCGCAAAGGGCGCCAGGATGAAAAACGCGGCGCCGCTTTTTCCAAGATCGCAAAGGAAATCACCGTCGCCGCCAAAATGGGCGGCGGCGACCCGAGCTTCAACCCGCGCCTGCGCCTGGCCGTGGACAAGGGCAAGGGCGTCAACATGCCCAAGGACAAGATCGACAACGCCATCAAGAAAGGCACCGGCGAGCTCGAAGGCGTCGATTACATCGAAATCCGTTACGAGGGTTACGGCATCAACGGCGCTGCAATCATCGTCGATTGCCTGACCGACAACCGTACGCGCACCGTCGCCGAAGTCCGCCACGCCTTCAACAAGTACGGCGGCAACATGGGCACCGATGGCTGCGTGGCCTTCCAGTTCAAGCACTGCGGCCAGTTGCTGTTCGCCCCGGGCACCGATGAAGCGGCGCTGATGGACGCGGCGATCGAAGCCGGCGCCGACGACGTGCTGAGCAACGACGATGGCTCGATCGAAGTCATCACGCCGCCGAACGACTACATGGCGGTCAAGGAAGCGCTGGCCGCGGCGGGCTTCAAAGCCGAATTCGGGCAGGTGACGATGAAGGCCGAGAACGAAACCACGCTCACCGGCGACGAAGCGACGCGCATGCAGCGGCTGATCGACGTGCTCGAGAGCCTCGACGACGTGCAGGAAGTCTATACCAGCGTGGTGCTCGAGGAATAAGCGCCGGGCGGCGTTTATTGTGCAACAAAGTGTTTCCGCAGTACCGTCCGGCGCGCACCCGCGCGTTGATCGGGGAACACCGAACCGGACATTGCGCAATGAACGATAGCCAGCCCCATGGCCGCCACCTGCGTGGCCTCCTCTTCGCGCTGCTCGCCGGCGCGCTGTTCGCGATCGCACCGGCCTGGGCCGATCCGCCCGGGCGCATCGGCCGCATCGCCTGGCTCGCGGGAACGGTCAGCTTGCAAAGCGCGAGCGGCGATGCGTTCAGCGCGCCGCTCAACCAGCCGCTGACCAGCGGCGACGTTCTGACCCTGGACGCGGGGGCGCGCGCCGAAATCCAGATCGGCTCCAAGACCGTCCGCCTCGATGCGGGCAGCGTGCTCGCACTCGACCGGGTCGACGATGAACTGGTTCGGCTCTACTTGAGCAACGGCCGCGCCATCGCCGTGCTGCCGACGCCGGAAGCGTTCGGCGACTTTGAAATGGCGACGATGAACGGCCGCTTCACGGCCAGCGAGCCCGGGAATTACCGCTTTGCCGCCGACATCAACGGCTCGAGCGCGACCGTCTATAGCGGCCGCTTGCGATTTGCCGGCGAGGGCAGCGGCCTCGACATGCGCGCTGGAGTCAGCGCGCAGTTCTGGCAGGACGGGCAGACCCGCTCCCGCCTCCTGCCTGTGCTCAACGACGAATTTTCCGCCTGGAGCGTCGCCCGCGACCAGCGCCTGGCAGCCAATGCGCAGGGCGCGTACACGCGCTACGTGTCGCCTGAAATGACCGGCGCCGCCGATCTCGACGCTTACGGCAGCTGGGCGGAAACACCCGAATACGGCGCGATCTGGTATCCGCGCAGCGTCACCGCCGACTGGGCGCCCTACCGGAGCGGCAACTGGGTATGGGTCGCGCCCTGGGGCTGGACCTGGGTCGACTACGAACCCTGGGGCTTCGCACCCTTCCATTACGGGCGCTGGGTGCAGCAGCGCGGGCGCTGGGCCTGGGTTCCCGGAACGCGGATCGCGCGGCCGACGTACGCCCCGGCGATGGTCGCCTGGATCGGCGGTCCCGGCGGCGGCATAGCCATCGGCAGCCGGCCGACGGTCGGATGGTTTCCGCTCGCGCCGCACGAAGTCTATGTCCCTTCCTATCGCAGCAGCGTCAATTACGTGCGCCAGGTCAATATCACCCATGTTCCCCAGTTGCCCGAGGCTGCGCTGATCGTCAACGATCCGCAGGCTTTCGTCGCGCGCGCACATTATGCGCACCGCGAATTGCCGCAGGCGGTCACCGTGGTTCCGGCCGAGGTGGTGACGCAACGGCGATCGGTCGCGGCGGCGGCATTCCCGCCCGGCGACCTCCGCGCCCTGCGCGAACAACCGCTGCAAGCGGCGGCGCCGCTGCCGGCGCCCGCTGCCGAAACAAGAATCCGGCAGGACCGGCAGGCGCAACCCGGCCGGCCGGCGCCGGATATCGGCCAACGCGAAAGCGATCGTCCGGAAGTCTTGACGGTTAGCCCGGGCGCGGCTGTAAGCCGAAGCGCCATTGCGCCAGTTCCGCAAGCGCAGGCGCCGGCCAGCGCCGCGCCGCGCAGCGAGCCAGCGGCGCCAATCCGTCCGGAAGCGTTTACCCCGCGCACCGGCGGCATGCCGGCCGCGGGCGAGCGCCCGGAAATCGGCGCTGCGCCAAGCACCGTAATCGTTATACCGCGCACCGAGCCGCTTGAATCGCATGTGCAGGAACGCTCGTTCCGGCGCGAAGAGGCCGCGCCGCAGGCCGTAGCGCGCCCGCCGCAGCGCGAGGTACGCACCGAAGCGCCGGCCGCGCAGGTCTTTCAGGCCCCGGTTGCGCGCCCGGCGATGCCGTCGGCGGCCGTTCCCGAAGTCCGCCACGAAGCGCCGCGCGAAGTCAGCCACGCGCCGGCGGCACACGTTGAAGCCAGGCCGTCAGCCGAAGCGGAACGCGAGCGCGCAGGCAAGGAAGACCATCGTCATCACGACGAGAACGAAAAACACTGAGCACGGCGGCGCCGGTCACGCGGCGCCCGCCTTTCATTGCCTGAGCGGGACGCCGCGGACTCGGTATACTAACAACGTGCACTGAGAGTCCAGCCCATGTCCTTGCTCGTTTTCTGCCGCGTACTGCCCGCCTCCGCCGCCCGAGCGGCGCGCCGCACATGACATTGGCGAGTAAGGATGCGATTCGCATTCTCGGCATCGACCCGGGCTTGCGCATCACCGGTTTTGGCGTCATCGAAAAAACCGGCAACAGGCTCGCCTACATCGCCAGCGGCTGCATCAAGACCGACGCCAAGTGCGCGCTGCCGGTTCGCCTGGGAACGATTCATGCCGGACTGCGCGAACTCGTCGCGCAATATCAGCCCGATCAGGCCGTCGTCGAAATCGTCTTCGTCAACGTCAATCCGCAATCGACGCTGCTGCTCGGGCAGGCGCGCGGCGCGGCGATCGCCGCGCTGGTCGCCGGCGGCATCGAGGTGGCCGAATATACGGCCTTGCAAGTCAAGCAGGCGGTGGTGGGCAATGGCCACGCTGACAAGAAACAGGTGCTGCACATGGTGCGTCGCCTGCTCGCACTGCCCGGCGACCCGAGCCCGGACGCCGCCGACGCGCTGGCCTGCGCGATCGCCCACGCGCACGGCGGCCAGGGCCTCGGCTCGCTTTCGACGAAGGGCATGCGCGTGCGCAACGGGCGGATGACCGAGATGAAATAGGGGAAAAGAATTCACCACAACGACTCAACGGACACAACGAGAAACAAAGCCATTAATTGAGCCAAGAATCTTCCCTGCGTCGCGGAAAAATGAGCACCTGAAAGTTCTTCGTTGTGATCGTTGTGTCGTTGTGCTTAATTACAGCTTTCAAAAAGGGATACGCCATGATCGGCCGTCTGACCGGAACACTGCTCGAAAAGAACCCGCCGCAAGTGCTGATCGACGTCGGCGGAATCGGCTACGAAGTCGATGTGCCGATGAGCACCTTCTACAACCTGCCGGCCAGCGGTGAAAGGATTACCCTGCTCACCCATTTCGTCGTGCGCGAGGACGGGCACTATCTTTTCGGCTTCGCCACGCCGGCCGAGCGTTACGCCTTCCGCCAGCTGATCAAGATTTCCGGCATCGGCGCGCGCATGGCGCTGGCGGTGCTCTCCGGCCTGTCGGTGAGCGACCTGGCGCAAGCTATCGTGCGCCAGGAAATCGGGCGCCTGATCAAGGTGCCGGGAATCGGCAAGAAGACCGCTGAGCGCCTGCTGCTCGAACTCAAGGGGAAACTCGGCGACGCGCTGCCGGCTTCAGGCGTGCCCGTTGAAGACCGGCAGCATGACATCCTCAATGCGCTGCTGGCGCTGGGTTACAATGATCGCGAAGCAGCGGCGGCGATGAAACCGCTGGCTGCAGGCATTTCCACGTCGGACGGAATCCGGCAGGCGCTCAAATCACTTTCGAAGGCTTGAAGCTCAATGCAACAGGTATCGTCCGCCCAAAAGCAGATCATCCAGTTCGCCATCGTCGCGCTGCTGTTGATCGGCTGCATCGCCGTGCTGATGCCGTTCACCGGCACCGTGCTGCTGGCCGTCATCGTCTGCGTCACGACGACGCCGGCGCACCGCTGGATGCTCGCCCGCTGCGGCGGCCGCAGCACGCTGACCGCAGCGCTGATGTCGGTCCTGCTGATCCTGCTGCTGGTCGCGCCGATGGCTTTGCTCTCCGGTTCGCTGGCCAACGGGGTCGAAGTGGCGGTCGCCTACTTCCGGCCGCTGCTCGAAAACGGATTGCCCGCCGAAGCGCCGCGCTGGCTGACCGATCTGCCGTTGGCCGGCGGCTTCATCGCCGATTATTGGCACACGCTGGTCGCCAGCCGCGAAGAAATGAACGAGCTCCTGCGCCAGTTCATCGCCCCGACGCGACGCCTGGCGCTGGACACCGTTTCACTGTTCGGCCAGGGCCTGCTGCAACTGGTGCTGGTCATCTTTTTCGTGTTCTTCATTTTCCGCGACGCCGAAGCCTACGCCGGCGCGTTGCGCACCGGCAGCCGCAAGCTGGCCGGCGACCTCGGCGAGCGCATGCTCAAGCTCGCCGAAGGCACGGTCACCAGCGTCATGATCGGCATCGTCGGCACCGCCGCCGCGCAGGCGGTCGTAGCGATGATCGGCTTTCTCATCGCCGGGGTGCCCGGGGTGATCATGCTCACCTTCGCCACCTTCTTCTTCTCGATGGTCCCGGTCGTCGGCGCCACGCTGATCTGGCTCGGCGCGGCGCTCTGGCTCTACCAGGGCGGGCAGCCGGGCTGGGCCATCTTCATGGTGTTGTGGGGCATGTTCGGCATCAGCAGCGTCGATAACATCGTCAAGCCGATTCTGATTTCGCGCACCTCGAGCCTGCCGCTGCTGCTGATCATCATCGGCGTCTTCGGCGGCGTGCTGGTGTTCGGCTTCATCGGCCTGTTTCTCGGGCCGACGCTGCTGGCGCTCGGGCAGGTGCTGATCCGCGAGTGGCTGGCACATCCCGATTACGAAGGCCCGTCGATTTAATTCCCCATGATCGAACGCGACAATCTTGGCGGCACTGGCGATGACGGCGCCCGCGAAGCGCCCGTCGACCGGCTGATCTCGCCGGAAGCGAAATCGACGCAGGAAGAAGCGATCGAGCGCGCGCTGCGCCCCAAACGGCTCGCCGAATACGTCGGCCAGGTGAAGATTCGCGAGCAGCTGTCGATCTTCATCGAAGCCGCGCGCAAACGCCAGGACACGCTCGACCACGTGCTGCTGTTCGGCCCGCCGGGCCTCGGCAAGACGACGCTGGCGCACATCATCGCCGCCGAGATGGGCGTCAATCTGCGCTCGACCTCGGGGCCGGTGCTCGAGCGCGCCGGCGACCTCGCCGCCATGCTGACCAACCTCGAGCCGCACGATGTGCTGTTCATCGACGAGATCCACCGCCTGTCGCCGGTCGTCGAGGAAATCCTTTATCCGGCGCTCGAAGACTTCCAGATCGACATCATGATCGGCGAAGGCCCGGCGGCGCGCTCGGTCAAGCTTGACCTGCCGCCGTTCACGCTGGTCGGCGCGACGACGCGCGCCGGCATGCTGACCAATCCGCTGCGCGACCGCTTCGGCATCGTCGCGCGGCTCGAGTTCTACACACCCGAGGAACTGACGCACATCGTCACGCGCTCGTCACACCTGCTCAAGGTGCACACCGAACCCGGGGGCGCGCTCGAGATCGCCCGGCGCTCGCGCGGCACGCCGCGTATCGCCAACCGCCTGCTGCGGCGCGTCCGCGATTTCGCCGAAGTCAGGGCCGAGGGGCGCATCACGCAGGATGTCGCCGATCTCGCGCTGATCATGCTCGACGTTGACCACGGCGGCCTCGATGTCATGGATCGCAAGCTGCTCTCGGCCGTGATCGACAAATTCGCCGGCGGGCCGGTCGGCATCGACAACCTCGCCGCGGCCATCGGCGAAGCACGCGACACCATCGAAGACGTACTCGAACCCTATCTGATCCAGCAGGGCTTTCTGCAGCGCACGCCGCGCGGCCGCATCGCCACGGCCGCCGTCTATCGCCATCTGGGCCTCGAAAATCCGGCGCCTGCGGCCCAGAAAGAACTGTGGCGAACGCAGTGAGCGGGCACGACGCCCGGTCACAAACCCTTACACCTTCAGCGGGCATGCTGAACTAGAATCCGACTCATGAAGCAAGAAGAAAAAGCCAAGACCTTCAGCATTCCCGTTCGCATTTACTACGAGGACACCGACGCCGGCGGCGTCGTCTATTACGCCAACTACCTCAAGTATCTCGAGCGTTGCCGCAGCGACTGGCTGCGCGCCATCGGTTGCGATCAGTCCGAGCTGCTGCGCGATCCGGGCGTCGCCTTCGTCGTGCGCAGCGTGAACCTCGAGTACCTGAAACCGGCGCGGCTCGATGAACTCGTCTCGGTCGAACTCGAAGTCGAACGCGCGAGCCGCGCGCAGATCTTCTTTCGCCAGCAGATTCGCCGCGCGCTTCCCAACGGCGGCTGGGACGATCTCGTGAGCGGCAGGATTTAGGTCGTTTGTGTAAACTGCGCGCAGATGAAAATTACCTCGATTCCCGCACTTTTGCGCGCCAAACTGGAAGCCCTCCAATGAACGTCTCGCAAGATCTTTCGATTCTGAACCTGATCGTCAATGCCAGCGCGGTGGTGCAGGTCGTCATCGCGCTGCTGGCCGGCGTGTCCTTTATCTCGTGGTACTACATCTTCCGCAAATGGTTTGCCGTGCGCCTGGCGCGCACGCAGACCGAACAGTTCGAACGCGATTTCTGGAGCGGCGGCGACCTCAACAGCCTCTACCAGAGCGCCGTCAATAACCGCCACGGTACCGGCAGCATGGAGCGCATCTTCGAATCCGGCTTCCGCGAATTCGCCAAGCTGCGCAGCCAGAAGAACCTCGACCCGAAGGACGTCGTCGACGGTTCGCGGCGCGCCATGCGCGCCACCTACCAACGCGAAATCGACGGCATCGACGCGCATCTGGCCTTCCTCGCTTCGGTCGGCTCGGTCAGCCCCTACGTCGGCCTGTTCGGCACCGTGTGGGGCATCATGCATTCCTTTCGCGGCCTGGCCAATGTCGGGCAGGCGACGCTCTCGGCGGTCGCCCCGGGCATTGCAGAAGCGCTGGTGGCAACCGCCATCGGCCTGTTCGCGGCGATTCCGGCGGTGGTCGCCTACAACCGCTTCGCGCACGAGATCGACCGCCTGTCGACGCGCTTCGAGTCCTTCATGGAAGAGTTCTCCAACATTCTGCAACGGCAGATGCGCTAACCCGGAGGCCACATGCGTCAACGTCGCCTGAAAAATGAAATCAACGTCGTTCCCTATATCGATGTCATGCTCGTGCTGCTGGTCATCTTCATGGTGACCGCACCGATGATGACCACCGCCAGCATCGATGTGCCTTCCGTCGGCAAGGCCTCGCAAGTGCCGGCCGAAGCCCTGCAGGTCAACATCCGTGCCGATCAGGCCCTGTCGCTGACCGCGCCGGGCAAGCCGGAACGCAACCTGAGCCGCAGCGAACTGTCACAAGCCATTCTCGAAGCACAGCGCAGAAACCCGGAGCAGCCTGTGCTCATCGTCGGCGACCGGAATGTCAAATATGAGGCGGTGCTCGGTGTCATGGACGAACTGCAGCGCCAGCAGGTCAAGCGC
>CAIXAY010000336.1 GCA_903917505.1 uncultured beta proteobacterium
CCGCATTTGTCGCCCCGCTTGACCTCGCGCCTGCGGCGGCGATTGCGTTCTCCGATATATCTCGCCCTGCAGTACCCGCACGTTTCGTGTCGCCCTACGGCGCGCGCGCGCCGCCCACCAATCTCTGAAGCCCTGCTTGTGTCGTCGCCGTCCGCAACTCGCGGGCGGCTTGGCTATTGCTTTGGAGATCGATCATGAAAGCGTCCAGTATCCACTTGCCGTCGGCTTTGCCCGCCGTCCTGCCGGCAGCACTCGTTTCCGGGTGTGGTTCGGCGTCCCGCGCCTTGCGTCCGGACGATTCGGCGCACGGCGGCAGCGGAGTCGTGCGACCGGGCTGCGTCCAGCCGTATCAAAAACATTTGTACTGCAACTGGCTGGTCGAAGGTCTGCACGGCACTGAACCCCGTGAAGCGGAGAGTCGCCGAAAGTTTGATGTGGCTATCGGGTGAAGCAGCGCGACTATTTCCTGATGCGCCGCCACCCATTTTTCCTGATCGTCTGTGCCCTGCTTCTGTTCAGCGCGCAGCAGGCATCTTTCGTCCACGCGATCGGCCATATCGGTGCCGACATAGGCGCCGCAACCGTCGCCGCTGAAAGCGGCGATAGCAAAGACAAGAATGCGCCGTCCGGTGAATGCACGACGTGCATCGCCTTCGCTGCGCTCAACGCGGCACCCCCCGCATTCATACCGGCGCTCGCGGAGGCCCAAGACGCGGCGATAGCCTTCCATGAACCATTGCGCGCTGACCTGCCGGCGCGTTTCGCGGCGTCCTACCCGGCACGCGCGCCACCTGTCCTGCTCTGAAGCCTTGCCTTTGCTGCCGCCGACTGCGTAGTGCGGACGGCTTCCCGATTGCTTTGGAGAAGACACATGAAAATTCACCCTGCTGCTTTTCTGGCGGTGTTGATGACCATCCCGGCCCTGGCTCTTGCCGCCGATGACGCCGATCTGCGCGCCCTGCGCGATGAAGTCGCGCAGCTGCGCGCTGCCTATGAAAAACGCATCAGCGACCTGGAAAATCGCCTCGTCCAGGCCGAAGCCAAAGCCACCTCGGCAGAAAACACCGCGACCAAGGCCGAATTGGCGGCGAACAGCCCGGCCGCCGCCCCCACCGGAGCCAACGCCTTCAATCCGGACATTTCACTGATCCTCTCGGGCCAATACAGCAATCTTTCGCAGAACCCGGAGGGCTATCACATCACCGGCTTCCATCTGCCCGGCAATGTCATTGACGACATCAGGCCACAACGGGGTTTCGGCCTGACCGAGAGCGAGCTTGGAATCTCGGCGAATATCGATCATCTGTTCTACGGCGCGATGAATTTCTCCGTCCATCCCGACAATACGGTGTCGACCGAAGAGGCTTTCGTCCAGACCACCGCGTTGCCGCAAGGCTTGACGCTGAAAGCGGGGCGGTATTTTTCGGGCATCGGCTACCTCAACGAGCAGCACGCCCATACCTGGGATTTCGTCGATCCGCCGCTCGCCTACAAAGCCTTTCTCGGCGGTCAATTCAACAATGACGGGGTTCAGTTGCGCTGGCTCGCACCAACCGATACCTTCCTGGAAATCGGCGCCGAACTGGGACGCGGCGCCAGCTACCCCGGAACGGACCGCGACAAGAACGGCTCCGGAGCCAGCGCCATTTACGCGCACGTCGGCGGCGATCTCGGCATCAGCAACAGCTGGCGCGCCGGCCTCTCGCTGCTCTCGACCTCGCCGCACGACCGGCAGTGGGACGACACCGATGCGGCGAACGCCGCCGTGACCAATAGTCTCAGCGGCAACAGCAAGCTGTGGATCGCCGACGGCGTATGGAAATGGGCGCCGAACGGCAACGCCACCAACACCTACGTCAAGCTGCAGGGCGAATACCTGCGGCGTATCGAGAGCGGCGATCTGATTTACGACGTGCACGGCGCTTCGTTTGGAGCGTCGACGGGGCGCTATTCATCGACCCAATCGGGCTGGTATGTGCAGACGGTCTACCAGTTCGCGCCGACCTGGCGCGTCGGCCTGCGCGGCGAGCGACTCGACGCGGGCGGCGTTGACTACGGCATCAATAACGCCGTCTTGCTTCGCCCTGATTACGCCCCAAGCAGTTACGCCGTGATGCTCGACTACAACCCGAGCGAGTTCAGCCGCATCCGCCTGCAGCTTGCCCAGGACAAGTCCGTCCAGGGCAGGACGGACGACCAGATCTTCCTGCAATACCAGATGAGCCTTGGCGCCCACGGCGCACACAAATTTTAGGAGACGGCAATGATCAACAAATCGATTAAACCACTACTGACGCTGGCCTGCACCGCGTTTGCCCTGCCTGCCATGGCCGCGCTCAATATCCTCGCCTGCGAACCCGAGTGGGGCGCTTTGGCCGAGGCGCTCGGCGGCGACAAAGTCAGCGTCTACAGCGCCACCAACGCTTTCCAGGATCCGCACCACGTTCAGGCCAAGCCCAGCCTGCTGGCAAAGGCGCGCAACGCCGACCTGGTGGTGTGTACCGGTTCGCAGCTCGAAATCGGCTGGCTGCCGATCCTGCAACAGCAGGCCGGCAACGCCAGGATTCAAGTCGGCCAACCTGGTTACTTCGAGGCCGCCAAATCGGTTCATCTGCTTGAAATGCCGAGCAGCGTCGATCGTTCGCTCGGCGACGTTCACCCCGGCGGCAATCCGCATATCCAGACCGATCCGCGCAACATCGGGCTGGTTGCCGATGCCCTGGCGAAACGTCTGGCGGAGGTCGATCCGGCCAACGCTTCTTTCTATCAGAACAACTACAAGGCTTTTGCCGAACGCTGGAAGGCGGC
>CAIXAY010000337.1 GCA_903917505.1 uncultured beta proteobacterium
AATAAGTAGATACCGAATGAATCGTCGCACCGGCGCAAGCCGGTGCCCGGGTTTTAGGCGCACTGGATTCCGGCTTGCGCCGGAATGACGGGGCAGGGTTTGATCGGCGCTTTCCTAAAGAGGTTAAGACGATGTCCAAACAATACGATGTGCTCGTCATCGGCGGCGGTCCCGGTGGCTATGTCGCGGCGATTCGCGCCGCCCAGCTCGGCTTCTCGGTCGCCTGCTGCGAATCCAACGCCTACGCCGACGCCAAGGGCGAGCCGCGCCTCGGCGGCACCTGCCTCAATGTCGGCTGCATCCCGTCGAAAGCGCTGCTGCACACTTCGCACGTGTTCGAAGAGGCCGGCCATGGCTTCGCCGCGCAGGGCATCTCGGTCGGCACGCCGACGATCGACGTGGCTGCGATGCTGGCCCGCAAGAATGCCATCGTCAATCAGCTGACGAGCGGCGTCAAAGGACTGTTCAAGAAGAACAAGGTCACGCTGCTCAACGGCCATGGCGCCTTCGTCGCCAAGAGCGAATCGGGATGGCAGGTCCAGGTCGGCGAGGCGCTGGTCGAGGCCAAGCAGGTGATCATCGCCACCGGTTCCAAAGCGCGCCATCTTCCGGGCGTGCCTGTCGATGGCAAGCTCGTCAGCGACAACTGCGGCGCGCTCGATTTTGACTCGGTCCCGAAGAAGCTCGCGATCATCGGCGCCGGCGTCATCGGCCTCGAACTCGGCAGCGTCTGGCGCCGCCTCGGCGCCGAAGTCACGCTGCTCGAAGCCTTGCCCGACTTCCTGTCGGTGGCCGACGTCGATGTCGCCAAGGAAGCCGCCAAGGTCTTCGCCAAGCAGGGTTTGAAGATCGAACTCGGGGTGAACATCGGCGAGGTCACGATCTCGAAGAAGGGCGTTTCGATTGCCTATACCGACAAGGCCGGTGCGCAGCAGACGCTCGCCGCCGACCGGCTGATCGTCTCGGTCGGGCGCATTCCGAATACCGACGGCCTCAACGCCGAAGCGGTCGGCCTCAAGCTCGACGAGCGCGGCCGCATCGACGTCGATGGCCATTGCCGCACCAACCTGCCCGGCGTGTGGGCGGTCGGCGACGTCGTCTCGGGCCCGATGCTGGCGCACAAGGCGATGGACGAGGCGGTGATGGTCGCCGAGCTGATGGCCGGCCAGGCCGGGCATTGCAACTTCGACACCATTCCCTGGGTGCTCTACACCAGCCCGGAAATCGCCTGGGTCGGCAAGACCGAGCAGCAGCTCAAGGCCGACGGGGTCGCCTACAAGGTCGGCAAGATCCCGTTCGCCGCCAACGGCCGGGCGCTCGGCATGGGCGAGCCGACGGGCTTCGTCAAGATGCTGGCCGATGCAGAGAGCGACCGCATCCTCGGCGTGCATATCATCGGCGCGAGCGCTTCCGAACTGATTTCCGAAGCCGTCGTGGCGATGGAATTTTCGGCGGCGAGCGAAGACCTGGCGCGCATCTGCCACGCCCACCCGACGCTCTCGGAAGTGATGCACGAAGCGG
>CAIXAY010000338.1 GCA_903917505.1 uncultured beta proteobacterium
ACCTGGGGCTCGCATTCGAACAACCACTTCGACATTTCGCTGGCGATGTTTACGCACACCGGCGCGGCGGCGCCGGGCAAGGTCACGGCGATCGACACGCACTGGATCTGGCAGGACGGGCAGCGCCTGACCAAGGAGCCGCTGAAGATCGAGGGCGGCCTGATCCGCGTGCCGACGAAGCCCGGCCTCGGCATCGAGATCGACATGGCCGAAGTGGAGAAAGCGCATCAGGCCTACAAGGCCATGGGCCTCGGCGCGCGCGACGACGCTGCGGCCATGCAGTTCCTGATTCCGAACTGGAAATTCGATAACAAGCGTCCGTGCCTGGTACGCTAAAGGGAAAACACTCATGTCCACAAACCAACCCTACACTGCCTTTCCCAACCAGTTCCGCCAGGATCTGATCGCCGGCAAGAAACTGATCGGCTGCTGGAGTTCGCTCGGCAGCGCTGTCACCGCCGAGATCCTCGGCCTGGCCGGATTCGACTGGATCCTGCTCGACGGCGAGCATGCGCCCAACGACGTGCTGTCCTTCATCCCGCAGCTGATGGCGCTCAAAGACAGCCGCAGCGCCCCAGTCGTGCGGCCGTCGTGGAACGATACGGTCGAGATCAAGCGCCTGCTCGACGCCGGCTTCTATAATTTTCTGATTCCCTTCGTCCAGTCGGCCGAGGAAGCGCGCCGCGCCGTCGCCGCGACGCGCTATCCGCCCGCGGGCGTGCGCGGCGTCTCGGTCGCACAGCGCAGCAACCGTTACGGCACCGTCAAGGATTATCTCAATGTCATCAACGACAACATTGCCGTGATGGTGCAGATCGAGAATCGCGCCGGCGTCGAGGCGATCGCCGAAATCTGCGCCGTGCCGGGCATCGACGGCATCTTCATCGGCCCCTCCGACCTCGCTGCCGCTTACGGCCAGCTCGGCAACCCGCTGCACCCCGAGGTGCAGCAAGCGATGCAGGCGGTGTTCGCCGGCGCCAAGGCGGCCGGCAAGCCGGTCGGCATTCTTGCCCCGGTCGAAGCCGACGCGCGCCGCTACCTCGAATTGGGCGCGAGCTTCGTCGCCGTCGGCAGCGATCTCGGCGCCTTCCGCGCGGCCACCCAAGCCCTGCGCGACAAGTACCTGTAGGAGGCATTGCATGCCCATCCAGAATCCGGCGGAACAGCCGCGCTACATCAAGGTGCACGAGCGCGACAACGTCGCGATCATCGTCAATACCCGCGGCCTGCCGGCGGGCAGCGCGCTTCCCGAAGGGCTGGTGCTGCGGGAGCACATACCGCAGGGGCACAAGGTGGCGCTGGTCGATTTGGCGCAGGATGCGCCCATCGTGCGCTACGGCGAGATCATCGGTTACGCGGTCAAAGCGATTGCCCGCGGCTGCTGGATCGAGGAGTCGCTGGTCCGGCTGCCCGCAGCGCCGCCGCTCGAGACGCTGCCCCTGGCGACCAAGGTGCCGGCGCCGCTGCCGCCGCTCGAGGGCTACAGCTTCGAGGGTTACCGCAACGCCGATGGCTCGGTCGGCACCAAGAACCTGCTGGCGATCACCACCAGCGTGCAGTGCGTGGCCGGCGTGGTCGATTACGTCGTCAAGCGCATCAAGGCCGAGCTGCTGCCGAAATACCCCAATGTCGACGGCGTGATCGGCCTCAATCACATCTATGGCTGCGGCGTGGCGATCAACGCCCCGGCCGCGATCGTGCCGATCCGCACGCTTCACAATCTCGCCTTGAATCCCAATTTCGGCAACGAAGTGATGGTGGTCAGCCTCGGCTGCGAGAAGCTCACGCCCGAGCGCCTGCTCAATGAAGGCGGCATCCCGATCAAGCTCGTCAGCGACGATGTGATCTGCCTGCAGGATGAAAAATTCACCGGTTTCATGTCTATGGTCGAGGCCATCATGCGACAGGCCGAGACGCATCTCGCGCGGCTCAACGCGCGCCGGCGCGAAACCTGTCCCGCATCCGATCTCGTCGTCGGCATGCAGTGCGGCGGCAGCGATGCCTTCTCCGGCGTCACCGCCAACCCGGCCGTCGGCTATGCCTCCGACCTGCTGGTGCGCGCCGGCGCGACGGTGATGTTCTCGGAAGTGACCGAAGTGCGCGATGCGATTCATCTGCTCACGCCGCGTGCCGCCACCGAAGAAATCGGCAGGGCGCTGATCCGCGAAATGGCCTGGTACGACAAGTATCTCGCGGCGGGAGCGACTGATCGTGCCGCCAACCCGTCGCCGGGCAACAAGAAGGGCGGGCTCGCCAACGTCGTCGAGAAAGCGCTCGGCTCCATCGTCAAGTCCGGCACCAGCGCCATCGTCGGCGTGCTCTCGCCGGGCGAGAAGGTCAAGCAAAAGGGGCTGATCTATGCGGCGACGCCGGCCAGCGATTTCGTCTGCGGCACGCAGCAGCTGGCCTCGGGAATGACCATCCAGGTGTTCACCACCGGCCGCGGCACGCCCTACGGCCTCGAAGCCGCGCCGGTGATCAAGGTCGCCACGCGCTCCGATCTCGCCGCGCGCTGGCACGACCTGATGGAAGTGAATGCCGGGACGATCGCCACCGGCGAGGCGACGATCGAAGACGTGGGCATGGAAATCTTCCAGCTGATCCTCGATGTGGCCAGCGGTCGCAAGAAGACCTGGGCCGACCGCTGGGGCCTGTTCAATTCGCTTGCCGTGTTCAATCCGGCGCCGGTGACCTGATCCGGGAGGGATTCTTGCTGCTTCCTGAGACGGGGAAGCAAGGGGGAAAGTCTCCGGGAGCGCTAGGCCCGGGGTGTTCGTAAGACAATATCAGTGGAGATTGAGATGGAGAAATCTGAAGTTCAAGAACAAGAATCGATCAGCACATCCCGCCGCAATATCTTGCTTGGGGGAATGGCCGCCGCGGCAGCGTCGGTGGTGTCGGTGCCTGCTTTGGCCCAGTCATTTGAATTCAAGCCGAACCAGCGTTATCCCGATCCTGCGGTTCAGATACTGGATCCGAGTTTTGCCAAGTATCGGCTCTTCAGCAGTACGGTCGAGCAACTGGGCTCTGGCATGCGCTGGGCCGAGGGGCCGGTGTACTTTCCGGCGGGCCGCTATCTGCTGTTGAGCGACATCCCGAACAACCGCATCATGAAATACGACGAAACGAACGGCGCATTCAGCGTCTTCCGCTCGCCCTCGAATTTCGCCAACGGCAATACCCGCGACCGCCAGGGGCGGCTCGTCACCTGCGAGCATTCGGTAACGCGCCGCGTCACGCGCACCGAGTTCGATGGCTCGATCACCGTGCTGGCCGACAACTATCAAGGCAAGCGGCTCAACGCTCCCAACGACATCGTATGCAAGTCCGATGGCTCGATCTGGTTCACCGATCCGCTATTCGGCATCAACGGCGAATGGGAAGGTGCAAAAGCCAAACCGGAACAAGAGACGACCAACGTCTACCGGATCGGTACAGACGGCGTGCTGACCGCCATGCTGACCGATCTCCTCAACCCCAATGGTCTGGCTTTTTCGCCCGACGAGAAAAAGCTCTACGTCATCGAGTGGAAGCCCACGCCGAACCGCAGCATCTGGAGCTACGACGTCGCTGCCGACGGAAGCCTGTCCAACAAATTCAAGCTGATCGATGCCGGCCCGGGCGCATTGGATGGCTTCAGACTTGATAAGGACGGGAATCTCTGGTGCGGTTGGGGCAGCACCGGGGCGGCCGACAGCAAGGCCGAGGAGTTGGATGGCGTCAAGGTATTCAACTCGCAGGGCAAGCCGATCGGCTTCATCAAGCTGCCTGAACGCTGCCCGAACCTGTGCTTCGGTGGCCCGAAGCGCAACCGTTTGTACATGGCCAGTTCCCATTCGCTCTACGCGCTCTACGTTGAGGCGGAGGGCGCCGTCTAAGCGCAGTGCGACCTGCAGGGCGGGACTTGTTCTTTCAGCAAGAACCCATCCCGCCCTTCTCCATGTCGAACAATGGATGCTGCGGACGGCTTCAGTCGCTTGGCACAAGTCGACAGCGTGATCGGCCTCAAACATCGTTTATCCATATGACCCTGGCACCGACGGGTCGTCACGGAAAGCCGCGAGGGCCGCAACCCGCGGCCGTCATTCGCCATCGCAATGGTTCAACGGCGGCTTATTGACTGCCGATGAATCCTTATGGCGACGAGCGCGGCATCGACCAGCGCCAAACGATCAGCGTGCGGCTCGCCGAACAACTGGCCGAGTCGCAGGCGAAGCGGGAGAAAGGCGATCGCTTGCGGGTGCGCGAGAACGGGTTCTGAATTCGCCTCGGTCGACGCCAAATTGAAGTTCATGATTTGACACGCCGGCCAAACGCCGCGAAGTCGCGAAAGCGTTTCAATGGCCATCGCGAAAAGCCCGGGGGGTTACCGGAAGAAAGCCTGCAGCACCGCCGCCAGGGTCTCGGGCCGCTCTTCGGGAATGAAATGGCCGGCATCGATCGAATGGCCTTCGATCCGCGCGCTGCACTGGGCACGCCACGGCGCCAGCGGATCGAAGAGGCGCGGCAGCAGACCGCGGGCGCCCCAGATGGCCAGGGTATCGCAGGCGATCTTTTGCCCCGTCGCCCGGCTGTGCCGGTCATGCTCGAGATCGATCGTTGCCGCGGCGCGATAGTCCTCGCACGCGGCGTGAATGCCATCGGCATTGCAAAAACAGCGCTCGTATTCGGCGAGCGCCTCGGGCGTCAGGTGCTTGAGACCGACATGCGCGCCGCCGTTGAGGCGGGCATGCAGGTAGGCCCGTGCGGTATCCGCATCGAGCGCGCCCATCATGTTCTCGGCAATCGGAGCCGGCTGCTGCATGTGGAACCAGTGGTAGAAGTCGCGCGCCAGGTCGCTATAGGGCACGCGCAGGAAGTTGCCTTCGAAAACGTCGAGGGTGGGCACGATGTCGAGCACGCAGACTTTGCTCACGCGCTGCGCATGATCCAGGGCCAGGCGATGCGCGACGCGGGCGCCGCGGTCATGGCCGCACAGGTAGAAGTCGGCTACGCCCAGCGCATCCATGAGCGCCACCATGTCGGCGGCGAGACTGCGCTTGCTGTAATTGCCGTGGTCCGGCAGGCCCGCGTCCTTGGATGAATCGCCGTAACCGCGAAGATCGGGAATCACCAGAAAGAAATGCCCCGCGAGGCGTTGCGCAACGGCATGCCACATGACGTGCGACTCGGGGAATCCGTGCAGCAGCAACAGGGCCGGCAGCGCCGGCTGCCCGGGCAGGCGCTTCGAGAAGCGCGCATGGATCTGCGCGCCGCCGGTGGAAAATACGCGCGCTTCGAATGTATCTGGCCATGAGAGGGGCACGGCTGTCTCCTTTGTCGAGCATGCCTCGCGCCAGGCCGGAGCCATGCCAACAGCGCTTCGGCCCTGGCGGAAAATAGAATTCTATACCCTTGGCGCCGGCAAGCCGTGTCCCGTCATTCCCGTCCGCATATTGTCCGGGCCGACGCGGCGGCTGCCTGAATACGCGTCTCTTGCAGCTTCCCGGATGATTCGTCGCTCAGGCCACATGTCCAGGCGTCCGATATCTTCTACAATCAGCGCTTCGAAGGCCACACCACAAGAATGCCTTCGCCCCTTTCGGATCAGCCCATGCTCGACATCCTGGCCATCACCGGCCCCATCTACTTCAGCATTGCGGTCGGCTTCATCGCCACCCGCCTTGGCCTGTTCGCCAGGACCGACAAGCAGGTGTTCGGCCGCTTCGTCATCAACATCGCGGTGCCGACGATGCTCTTCAAGGCCATGGCCGAGCGCTCCATCGGCGAGGTTCTCAACCCGAGCTACATCCTGGCCTATCTGGCCGGCACGCTGTTCCTGGCCGGCCTCGGTTTGTTCTGGTGGCGCAGGATCGCCCGGGTCAGCCCGACGACCAGCGCTTTATACACCATGGGCATCACCTGCTCGAACAGCGTGTTCATCGGCTACCCGGTACTGCTGCTGACGGTGGCGCCGGTTGCCGGCGTCGCCATGGCGCTCAACACCATCGTCGAAAATTTTGTCGTCATTCCGCTGATGCTCGCCCTGGCCGAAAGCGGGCAGGTGAAGTCAGTGAGCTGGTTCGCCCTGATTCGAAAATCGCTGCTCCGGCTGCTGCGCAATCCGATGATCATCGGCATGCTCGGCGGCATCCTCTTTTCCGTGCTCGGCTGGACATTGCCCAGGCCGCTGGCCCAGACGGTCAATATGTTCGCCATGACCACCGGCGCGCTGTCGCTGTTCTTTGTTGGCTGCACGCTGGCCGGCCTGCCGATGCGCGGGATGGTCGGGAAGGTCATGCCGGTGACCGTCGGCAAGCTGATCTTTCACCCGCTGGCGGTATGGCTGGCGCTCGTCCTCCTGCCGCTGCTCGGCATGCCGGCGCTATCGCCCGACATGAAAACGGCGGCCATCCTGATGGCCGCCGTGCCGATGCTGTCGATCTATTCGATCCTCGCGCAAGTTTACGGCCAGGAGGATTTCAGCGCTGCCGCCCTGCTGGTCACCACGATCGTCTCGTTCTTCACGCTCAACGGCCTGCTGTGGGCGCTTAAAGTTTTTTATTAGCTCTGACGCTCGTCAAAAGTGCAGCGAACGCTTGTCGCAGGCCAGCGCCGCTTCGTGCATCACTTC
>CAIXAY010000339.1 GCA_903917505.1 uncultured beta proteobacterium
GCTTTGTCATTTATATAACCATCCAATCTTGGGAGGCTCTTTATAAGGTGAATGTGAAAAGATATACCAAGCATAATCCGTCGTCCCGTTGCCCGGCTTGACGCCGGCCGCGAGCACCTGCCCAGGCGGCATCGAAGGCCGCGGGCACAGGAAAAACACCCATTGGAGCGGCGTCGTTTCCAGCCACGTCGAGCGCTTCTTGCCCTGTATCCAATTCGACGGCAAAAGGAATGCGACCTTTCCGGTGGACACGGCCAGCGCCTTGCGAACAAAGGCATAGTCCGCCCCGTCATTACAAAGGCCGAAAGGAGGATTCGACACGATGTTATCGACCGAGGCTTTCTCGTCTTCCTTCATCAAGAAATCATGAACGAAATCCTGCAGATCGCTACCTCGATCGACGATATCGCTTCCGATTGTTGAATGACCGGCCGCTTGTGCCGACGCCAAGATGTTGCCCGTACCGCAGGCAGGATCATAAATCTCCCCGTGAAACAGGTTTTTTTCGAACATGCGCGCCGAGCACCAAAGCGGTTCGACGTACCAATCATTCACCTCCCGCGCCCAGAGCTTCGAGTCGCGCCGCCTGAGAGCGCCCCGGAGCGGGCCGGTTGAGAGAGGAGCTTGATCACCGCCGGCCGCGCCTCGATCGCTTCGAGCAGGTTCGCGATTGCCAGCAACGCCTTCCGGTTCTCGATCATTTGCGGCGGCATCGGCTTGCAGTCCGTCGAATAGAGTATTTGCCATGCGTCAAGATCCCCCATTTCGCGCCAGATGTAATCGCGGATTCGGTCGCGCGGCCGGACGACCTCCGGCTCGACCCCCGGATCGTCAGCCATGAAGGCCAAGGCCGTACAGCGCGATCAGCGCGGCCTCGCCCCTTTGGTGATCCTTCTTGCGCCGGAGCAACTCCGCCGCCGCGGGGAACCGCGCGATCGCCAGGGCGCGAGCCTTCTCTTTTGCCTGCGGATCGACGCTCACCCCCGGCAGCGAATAGTGCTTTTTCCATGCCTGCGGCGTCACCAGCGTCATCGGAACCCGGCAGCCTACCACACAGGCTTTGAGCGCCCCAAACGACGCGCCGAACCGGAACGCCGACGAGGCACCCATGCCGTGCCGCTCGCCGCCGCGCATCGCCGGTTGCGCATGTACTTTTTCGACGAAGGCATGGTCTGCTTTGGTGGCGACAATCCACCGGATGATTTCGAGCGCGTCCACCTCTTCGGTCGGGCCGGAGCCCATCAACGGGATATCGATGGCCTCCCGAAGAACCGAGAGACCGTTGACGCGCTCGACCAGGGCCAAGGCCCCAGACTTTCCCGGATCAACCCCGATCGCCTTCACGCACGCGCCCCCGGGCCCGGCCAGCCGGCGCGGAGCCGGCCAACCTCGTTGTCCCCCTGCCCGACAATCCGCTCTTGCTTGCGGATGACGTAGCCGGCATTTGTGAGCGCCTGGATTATATTTTTAGCGCGCCCTTTTTGCTGCCCGTCATGACCGCGTAC
>CAIXAY010000340.1 GCA_903917505.1 uncultured beta proteobacterium
GCTCACCTGAGCGGACAAGGCACGCTCGCCGAATGCCCGGTCGCCGCGGCGGGGGCAGCGGAGAGTATCAGTATCATCGACCTCGCCGACGTGCGCGGCCAGACGCAGGCCAAGCGCGCGCTGGAGATCGCCGCAGCCGGCGAACATTCGATGCTGCTCGTCGGCCCGCCGGGCAGCGGCAAGTCGATGCTCGCCACGCGGCTGCCTGGCCTGCTGCCGCCAATGACGCGGGAGGCGGCGCTCGAATCGGCTGCGGTGCTGTCGCTCGCCGGACGGTTTCACCCCGATCAGTTTGGCCGCCATCCTTATCGCGCGCCGCATCATACGGCGTCGTCGGCGGCGCTCGTCGGTGGCGGCGGCGTGCCGCGGCCGGGCGAGATTTCGCTCGCGCACCAGGGTGTTCTTTTTCTCGACGAACCCTCCGAGTTCGACCGCCGCGTTCTCGAAGCGCTGCGCGAACCGCTCGAGAACGGCCGCATCCACATTTCGCGCGCAGCGCGGCAGGCCGAATTTCCAGCGCGGTTTCAGCTCGTCGCGGCGATGAATCCGTGCCCCTGCGGCCATCTCGGCGACGCCGGCGGCAAATGCCGATGCACGCCTGATCAGGTCCTGCGCTATCGCGGCAAACTCTCCGGCCCGCTGCTCGACCGCATCGACCTGCAAGTCGACGTGCCGGCGCTGCCCGCCAAAGCGCTGCAAGGCGCTGCCGATGGCGAGCCGTCGGAGGCCGTTCGCCGTCGCGTCGTCGCGGCCCGCGAGCGCCAGCAACTGCGTCAGGGCAAGCCCAACGCGCGCCTGTCGAACAAGGAGATCGACAGGCATTGCCAAGCCGATGCGGCCGGTGCGGCCTTGCTCAAGCAGGCGCTCTCCCGCCTCAATCTGTCGGCACGCGCTTATCATCGCGTGCTGCGCGTCGCGCGCAGCATCGCCGACCTGGCCGGCAGCGACGCCATCGCCTCATCCCACATCGCCGAGGCGGTGCAATATCGCCGCTACGCAAAGGACTGACTTGAATCAGACAGCAACCACGCCGCCGCGCGCCATCTCGCTGCTGCTCGCCGCGCTCGGCGCCCTCGGCCCGTTTTCCATCGACACCTATCTGCCATCGTTCATCGACATCGGCCGCAGCCTGCACGCGAGCCCGCTGCAAGTGCAGCAGACGCTGACCGCCTACCTGATTCCGTTTGCCATCATGGCCTTGTGGCATGGCGCGATTTCCGACGCGCTCGGCCGCCGGCGCGTGCTGCTGGTGACCCTGGCGCGGTTTGGCCTCGCGACGCTCGGCTGCGTGTTCGCGACGCGCATCGAGCATCTGTGGGCGCTGCGCGCGCTGCAAGGCATGTCGGCCGGCGCCGGCATCGTCATCAGCCGGGCCATCGTCCGCGATCTCTTCGACGGGCCGGCGGCGCACCGCCTGATGGCGCATATCACGATGATGTTCGCCATCGCGCCGGCGCTCGCCCCGGTGATCGGCGGCCGTCTGCAATCCCTGTTCGGCTGGCGTTCGATATTCGCTTTCCTGGTGCTGATGACCGTGATCCTCTGGGTCGCCTGCTGGCGGCTGCTGCCGGAAACGCTGCCGGTGCAGCGCCGGCAACCGCTGCATCCGGGCTATCTTGCGCGCACCTACTGGAAAGTGCTGACCTCGCCGGCCTTTCTCCTGGCCTGCGCCGGGCTGGCCTTCAACTTTGGCGCTTTCTTCATTTACGTGATGTCGGCGCCGGTTTTCCTGATCCGCCATCTCGGTGTTTCGGAAACGGGTTTCCTCTGGCTGTTCGGTCCGGCGATGGCCGGGCTGATGTCGGGTTCCTGGGTCTCGGGCCGGCTCGCCGGAATCTTCTCGCTGCGCCAGACCATCGTCTGCGGCTACTGGGTCATGGCCAGCGCGGCGCTGATCAACATCGGCCTCAACCTGTGGCTGCCGCCGATGCTGCCGTGGAGCATCGCGCCGATCTTCGTGTATACCTTCGGCATGTCGATGGCGATTCCCTGCCTGACCTTGCTGGCGCTCGATCCCTTTCCCAAGCAGCGCGGCCTGGCGGCGTCCTGTCAGATGTTCCTGCAGGCCGGATTCAACGGCCTCGTCGCCGGCGTCATCGCGCCGCTGCTCTGGGATTCGACGCGCACCCTGGCCTTCGGCATGGGCGCCCTGATGCTGATCGGCGGGACGTCGGCGTGGCTGCACCACCGGCTGACCGGCCGGCAGCGCGCCGCCTAGCGGGCTGTCCCCTATTCCTTCAGGCTCGCTTCGTAGCTCGAGAGCGTCACGCCGGCGTGCGCGAGGAATTCGCGTATCTGTTTGATCTCGAGCTTCGGGCAGGTCGAGCTGTTGTGCGGGTGATGCAGGAAGATTTCAATGCGGTTGAGAACGATGCGGAAGCGCGCGCCATGCGCCGATTCGATGGTCGCGCCGAGGTGCAGCAGCAGCGATTCGATTTCGCGCCAGTGGATGTTGGCGGAGAGCGGTTCGTGGTAAATCGCCTGCAGCAGGTGCAGATGTTTGTGACTCATGCCAACCTCCACGGGGCGCTTGATCGCGCAGAAAAGTTATGCAAACGCTATTCTGCGCTCTCCGGTGGAGGCCGGCAAATGGTCACATGCCGAGATAGGCCTTCTTGACGTCTTCGTTGTTGAGCAGATTGTCGGCGCGGTCTTCGAGCGTGATCGCGCCGTTCTCCATGACGTAGCCGCGATGCGCGATCTTGAGCGCCTGATTGGCGTTCTGCTCGACGAGAAAAACCGTGGTGTTGCTCTCGGCGTTGATCTTGCGGATGATCTCGAAGATCTGCTTGATGATCAAGGGCGCGAGGCCAAGCGAAGGCTCGTCGAGCAGCAGCAGGGCGGGGCGCGCCAAGAGCGCGCGCGAAATGGCGAGCATCTGCTGTTCGCCGCCGGAGAGCGTGCCGCCGGCCTGCTGGCGGCGTTTTCCGAGGATGGGGAAACGCGCGAAAATTTCGTCCACGTCGCTCTTGATGCCGGCCTTGTCCTGGCGCAGGTAGGCGCCCATCTCGAGGTTCTCGAGGACGCTCATCTGCGGGAAGATGTGCCGTCCTTCGGGGACCTGGCAGATGCCCAGGGTGACGATTCTTTCGGCGCTCAGCCGATGGATCGGCTGGCCGCGGAAAAGGATTTCACCGTGGCGCGGCGGCGTCACGCCGCAGATCGACATGAGCGTCGTGCTCTTGCCGGCGCCGTTGGCGCCGATCAGAGTGACGATCTCGCCCTCGCGGATCGCGAGCGAGACTTTCTTGAGCGCCTGGATGTTGCCGTAGAAAGTCTGGATACTGCGCACTTCAAGCATGGGCTTCCTCGCCGAGATAGGCTTCGATGACGCGCGGATTTTCCTTGATCTCGCGCGGCGTTCCCTGGGCGATTTCCTTGCCGTACTCCATCACGTAAATGCGGTCCGAAATATTCATCACCAGCTTCATGTCGTGCTCGATCAGCAGGATCGCGACCTTTTCCTCGGCGCGGATGCGCATGATCAGCGTGTCGAGTTCGTGCGTCTCCTGCGGATTCATTCCGGCCGCCGGTTCGTCGAGCAGCAGCAGGAAGGGCGAGGTGGCGAGCGCACGCGCGATCTCCAGGCGGCGCTGCGCGCCGTACGAGAGGTTGGCGGAAAACTCGTCGGCGACCTCGGCGAGGCCGACCTTCTGCAACAGCCGGTAACTCTCGGCGACGGTCTCGCGCGTCTCGCGCACCGACTTCCTCGTGTGCAGGATGGCGTCGAGTATCGTCGTGCTGGTGCGGCAGTGGCGGCCGATCATCACGTTCTCGAGCACGGTCATGGCCGGGAACAGGCGGATGTTCTGGAAGGTGCGCGCCATGCCGAGGCTGGTGATGCTATTGGCCTTCATGCCGTTGATGCGCCGGCTCTGCGCCCCGGGCAGGTGGATCACGACGTCGCCGGCGGTCGGCTCGTAAATGCCGGTGATGCAGTTGAAGACCGTGGTCTTGCCGGCGCCGTTCGGCCCGATCAGCGCCACGATCTCGCCGGCGTAAATCGAAAAGCCGACATTGTCGGCAGCGCGCAGGCCGCCGAAATCCATCGTCAGGCCGGTGACTTCGAGCAGCTTGTCATTTTCCATGCGCATCGCCTCCGTCGACCGGAGCGCGTTCGTACTTGCGCCGCAAATTGCTGATCAGTCCCTGCGGGCGGAAGATCATCATCAGCACCATCACCGCGCCGAACACCAGCATGCGGTACTCGGCGACGGCGCGCAGGTATTCGGGCAAGAGCTTCAAGGCCAGCGCCGCGATGATCACCCCGAGGATGGAACCCATGCCGCCGAGCACGACCATCGACAGGATCATCGCCGAATCCATGAAGGTGAAGCTGTCGGGGTTGATGAAGTTGTTGTGCGCGGCGAAGATCACGCCGACGAGCCCGGCCCAGAACGCCCCGAGCGCGTAAGCCGAGAGCTTGGTGCGGGCCATGTCGACGCCCATCGCGACGCAGGCGATTTCATCTTCGCGCAGCGCCATCCAGGCCCAGCCGATGCGCGAGTTCTTGAGCCGGTTGGTGACGAAGATGGTCAGCGCGACCAAGGCCAGCACGATGTAATAGCTGTACAGGGATTTCTCGCGGCCGTCGAGCGCGAGGCCGAAGAAATCGGGGCGCGGGATGCCGGCGATGCCGGCGGCGCCGCCGAACAGCGTTTCCGAATTCTCGAGCACGATCTTGGTGATCGAGCCGAAACCGAGGGTGACGATCGCCAGGTAGTCGCCGCGCAGGCGCAGGATCGGAAAGCCGAGCACGATGCCGAAGAACATTGCCATCACGCCGCCGAGCGGCAGGCAGGTCCAGAAGCCGAGGTCGAAATTGCGCGCCAGCAGCGCGTAGGTATAGGCGCCGACCGCGAAGAAAGCGATGTAGCCGAGATCGAGCAGCCCGGCGAGGCCGACGGTGATGTTGAGGCCGAGGCCGAGGACGACGAAGATCAGCGCGCTGACCATGATGTTGACGTGATAGAAATTCTGGCTGGTCGACACGGCCCATGGAAAGACCAGCGCCGCAGCCACCGCGATCAGCAGCAGCCGGCGGCTCAGCACCGGGTCGTCGGAGAGGCGCTGCGCCCACGAGAGTCTTTCGAGCAGCGGCCGTCCGGCGGCGATGCCCGGCGCCTGGCGCGCCGCGCGGCGCTCGGTCGAGACGCGCCAGAACCAGGCAATGGCGAAGGCGCAGAAGCCGACCCAGAGCATGTTGGCCCAGCGCCATTCGATTTCGTGATTGAGCGTATTGACCCTGACCACCATCAGCGGCAGGGCGAGGAACATGAACCACAGGCCGATGATCAGCGAACGTTTGAAGTGTGCCATGGCTTAAACCTTCTGCTTGACGGCTTTGCCGAGCAGGCCGGCCGGGCGCAGGACAAGAATCAGCACGAGCAGGCCGAAGGCGAAGACATCCTCGTAGGCGCTCGAGATATAGCCGGCGCCGAGCGTCTCGGCGATGCCGAGCACGAGGCCGCCGAGCACCGCGCCGGGGATGTTGCCGATGCCGCCGAGCACGGCGGCGGTGAAGGCCTTGATGCCGGCCATGAAGCCGATGGCGCTGTTGATCTGGCCGGTGCGCGAGGCGATCAGCACGCCGGCGATCGCGGCGAGTGCCGAGCCGAGAATGAAGGTCGCCGAGATCACGCGGTCGACGTTGATGCCGACGAGGCGCGCCATCACCGCGTCCTGTTGCGTCGCGCGCATGGCCTTGCCGATGCGCGTATATTTGATCAGCACGGTGAGCGCGATCATGGTCAGCGTCGTCACCACCAGGATCACGAGATCGACCGAACTCACGAAACGCGAAATCGGCTCCATGAAATCGAAGTCGGAGATCAATTCCGGAAACGGCAGGAAGTCGGGCGTCTGCGCCAGCTGCACGTAGTTCATCAGGAAGATCGAGGCGCCGATCGCGCTGATCAGCGGCGAGAGGCGCGGCGCGCTGCGCAAGGGGCGGTAGGCGATCTTCTCGAGGGTATAGCCGTAGGCCGCGGCGTAGACGATGGCCACGACGCCGGCGAGCAGCAGCACGGTCGCGCCGCCGTAACCGCTCAAGGTCAGCACGCCGGAGACGATGAAAGCGACGAAAGCGCCGATCATGTAGATCTCGCCGTGCGCGAAGTTGATTAACTGGATGATGCCGTAGACCATGGTGTAGCCGAGGGCGATCAGGGCATAAATGCTGCCCTTGACCAAGCCGCCGCAAAGCAGCTCGAAGAAATATTCAAAATCCATGGCTAGACCGCTGGGAAAGTTGTGCTTGATTCTTTTGACTCTTGCCGGCGTCGGCGCCGACCGTGCGCCGGGCTGTTGCCGCACACGGCACGATGATGAAAAACCGGGAGGGCTAGCCCTCCCGGCCGATGCAGCTTTAGCCCTTACTTGACCTCGACGAAAGCGCCCTTCTTGACCTGATAGACCGAGAAGCCGACCCCTTCGGCGTCGCCCTTGGCGTCGAACTTGATCTTGCCGACCGTGGTTTCGATCACGCTGCTCTTCAAGGCCTTGCCGAGCGCGTCGTAATCGGTGCCGCCGGCGACCTTGATCGCATTCAGCGCGGCCAGCGTCGCCGCGTAACCCTGGTCGAAGAAGGTCCCGGGTTCCTTGCCGTACTTGGCCTTGTAATCGTTGTGCGCCTTGACGTTCAACGGGTACTTCGAGACGTCCATCGGGCCGGTCGCATAGACGCCTTCGGCATCCTTGCCGGCGATCTTGAGGAAGCCGTCGCCCTTGATGCCGTCGGGGCCGATGAAGGGAATGTTGATCTTGCGCTTGCTCATCAGCGCCAGCAGCTTCGAGGCTTCCGGATGGTAGCCGCCGAAAATAACGGCATCGGCGCCTTCCTTGCGCAGCTTCTGGATGACCGCCGTGTAGTCCATGGCGCCCGGCTGTATGCCTTCGTACATCACGACCTGGGCCTTGCCGCCTTTTTCGATCGCTTCCTTCGAGAAATCGGCGAAGCCTTTGCCGTAGTCGCCCTTGTCGTGCACGATGGCGATCTTCTTGGCGTTGAGCTTGTCGGTCACGAAGGTCGCGGCCATCTTGCCCTGGTCATCGTCGGCGGCGATGGTGCGGTAGAAATTCGGATACTCGCCGCTCTTGGTCAGCGGCGGGTTGGTCGCCGACGGGCTGATGACGATGACCTTGGCGCCCTTGTAGATGCCCATGGCGGCCTTGGTGGCGCCGGAGCAGACGTGGCCGATGACCAGGTTCACGCCTTCGGAAACGAGCTTGGTGGCGACGTTGGTGGCGATCTCGGGTTTGCACTGATCATCGACGATCAGCAGTTCGACCTGCTTGCCGTTCACTCCGCCCTTGGCGTTGACTTCGGCGACGAGCATCTCGGCGGCGTCCTTGGTCGGCAGGCCGTAGGGCGCAAGATCGCCGGTATGCGGGCCGGCGACGCCGAGCTTGATGGTGTCCGCGGCCAGGGCGGGCGTGGTGGCGGCCAGCGCGAGTGCTGCGGCGGCAGCGAATTTAACCAGAGTCGATGTTGTCATCGGTACGATCCCCTCAGATTTTTTGTGTGGAAAAAAACCCGTGGACCATAGTTGAAAAGCGGCCGGCGGTCAATGAAGAGCCGTTTGTAAACAGTCGTTCGACTTGCCGCAGCGCGCGCGAATCAGCCGTCGGCCGGAAAACTCAGCACCACATCGAGGCCGCCGCCCGGCGCCTCGGCGAGCGCCATTTCACCGCCGCAGGCGAGGACGATGCGCCGGACGATGGCCAGACCCAGGCCGCAACTGCCGCCGCTGGCGCGCGCCGGATCGATCTGGGCAAAGGCTTCGAGGGCGTAGGCGCGCTGCGCTTCAGCGATGCCGGGCCCGTGATCGCGCACGTGCAGGGCTATCGTTCCGCGGCGGGCCATGCACAGCGCGACTTCGACCGGTGGCGCGCCGTGCTGCAAAGCGTTGGCGATCAGATTGTCGAGCAGGCGCTGCAGGTTGCCGGGCGCGATCGCCACGGTGCACGCCGCGGCGCCGTCGCCGACCGTCATGTCGACCGGCCGGCCGAGTTCGCGATGCCGCGCCACCTCGTTGCTGACCGCATCGGCGAACAGCAGCGGCATGGGCGGCGCGTCCGCGTCACTCGCGCCGCGCTCGCTGCGCAGGAAGTCGAGGCACTGTCCGACGATGCGCTCCATGTCATCGGCATCACGCGTCAGGCCGCCGCGTTCGGCATCGCTGTCGAGCAGGGCGAGGCGCACGCGCAGCCGGGCGAGCGGGGCGCGCAGATCGTGGGTCAGGCCGGCCAGCATCTCGCGCCGTTCGGCATCGGCAGCCGCCAGCTGGGCGAGCATCGTATTGTGCCGCTCGGCCAGTTGCCGCACTTCTTTCGGCCCTTCCGGAGTCGCGCGCAGCGCGCGCGCACTGCCATCGCCGGCGGCGGCCACCACTTCGCCGAGGCGCGCCAGCGGGCCGACGATGCCGCGCACGAAGAGGCCGGCGATCAGTACCAGCAAGGCCAGCGCGATGGCCAGCCACAACCACAGATCGGGCGGCAGTTCCTGCGGCTCGAAGCGCGGTGGCGGCAGGACCAGCCACCAGCGCTCGCCGGCGGCCATGAAGCCGACCCACAGGCCGCTGCGCTGTCCCGGTCCGGCATGGCGCAGGCGCACCGGTTCGCCAAGCTGCGCGCCAAGATCGACGGCCAGCCGGCGGGCAAAACCGAAACGCGGCTCATGCTGCGGCACGCCTTCGCCGTCGGGACGCAATTGCAGTCCGGCTTCGCCGACATCGGCGTCCGCGATCCGGCGGCGCGCGGCACTGTCCAGCCCGGGCATCACGCTTTGCAGCAGGCGCACCTGGCCGGCGATGAACTGAACGGTCTGGCTCGCGTGCGAATCCCGCCGGAAATGCATGAACAGCGAGAAGGTGGTGATTTCGGCGACGGCAACGACGGCGATGACCAGGAGCACCGTGCGCGCCGCGAGCGAGGCTGGCAGCAGTCTCATTGCGCGGGCTCCTCGTCGGCTGCAGCGTCGGGCACGAAGACGTAACCGACGCCCCACACCGTTTGCAAGTAACGCGGCTGTGCGGGGTCGGCTTCGATCAGCCGGCGCAGGCGATGGATCTGCACGTCGATGGCGCGATCGAAGGATTCGCTCTCGTCGCCGCGCGTGAGTTCGAGCAGGCGCTCGCGCTTCATCGGCCGGTTGGCGTTGGCCACCAGCGCGTTGA
>CAIXAY010000341.1 GCA_903917505.1 uncultured beta proteobacterium
ATATATAAACCATACAGCGCCAGATGTCAAGTATATTAGTGACTACACATTGTAACAAAAATAAACGACAAGTGGCCCGAATCGTTAGACCAGACAAGCACTTGTCGTTATTGGGGGTGACTACAAAGGGGGTAACTTCAGACTAGCTGGCGGCGATGACTTTCGTTTCGGGCACCGCCTCGACGGACCCGCGGAACTCGACAGCTTCCTTGCAGAGGTGATCGATGATGATGTCACGCACGATGAAGTCCAGGAACTCTTTGGAGATCGTCGCGCTGCTATGGAAGTTTCTGTGCATCCGCTGCGCCTTGTCGAGCAGCGCGCGGTGCAGCGCCTGATGCTCGGTGAAATTGGGATGGTCGATCGCGATCAGCACCGATTCCTCGGCACAAAAATGCCGGGTGATGTAATCGATCAGTTCGTCGATCAGCCATTCCAGATCGGAGTGCGGCAGTTTCGATGCCACGGCATTGATCAAGGCGTTGCCGAGGATGAATAGCCGCCGGTGTTGCGTGTCGATGACCGGATGACCGGTTTCATACGATTTCTGCCACTTGATCGGCGCCGGTTCGTCCGTTCCGGTGTCGCCGGACTTGCGCCGCGGACCATGGGCCAGGCGGTCATGCTGCGGCAGCCACCAAGCCAGCCAGCCGGCCGACAGCAGGGCCAGCCCGCTGACGACGGCCAGGCCGCTGCGCAAGCTGCCCAGCGTGATCAACCCGACGCCGATATAGAACAGCGGAATGAGATCGTAAAGCCTGTCCTGCAACTGCGCTTTCTTCATCGTCGGCTACCCGCGAAGACGTATTTCCGGAGGCTGCGGCAAGATCGTCTAGTACCCTGTAATTCATTATGGTTAATTCGATGGCAAGTCGCAAGCTTGCTCTGCGATTTCAATTGGAATTAAGATGAAAGTCTGTCCGCCGCGCATCGACTGCCGGGTAAGGGCAGCGCACTGTGGCGACGGCGCCGATCGGCTGGGGATTGGCCGGGAAACATTTCTGGAGGACCGCGATGGACAACCATGATTTCACCAACATCTGCCGGCGCCGCTTCCTGGCCGCTGCCGGCCTGGCCGGTCTTGGCCTGGGGTTCGCGATGCGCAGTGCCGGCGCCGCCGATATGGCGAAGGCGAAAGTCGGCATCGTCGGGTCCGGTCACATCGGCAGCACGCTCGGCGAGTTGTGGCTCAAGGCTGGCCACGAAGTGATGTTTTCCTCGCTCGACCTGGCTTCCGACCAGGCGCTGGCGGCGCGCCTCGGCGCCGGCGCGCAGGCCGGAACGCCCAAGCAGGCGGCGGCTTACGGCGAAGTGCTGCTGGTCTCGGTGCCTTACGCCGCGCTGCCGCAACTCGGGCGCGACCTGGCCGACGAGATCCGCGGCAAGGTGCTGCTCGACACCTGCAACCCGATTCCGCAGCGCGACGGCGACATGGCGAACGAGGCCAAGGCCGCCGGCGCCGGCATCAGTTCGGCGCGCCTGCTGCCTGGCGCGCGCCTGGTGCGCGCTTTCAACTCGGTCGGCTACCGGATGCTGCAAAGCGAGGCGCATCGGGCCGGCGAGCGTGTCGCGATTCCGCTCGCCAGCGACGTTGGAGAGGCGCTGGCGACGGCCGTCAAGCTGGTGCAGGAAGCGGGCTTCGAGCCGGTCGTCGTCGGTGCGCTGGCGCGGGCGCGCGAGTTCGATCCGGGCATGCCGGTGTTCGGCAAGGCGCTGACCGCGGCACAGCTGCGTGACGCGCTGTCGCTCAAGCCCTGAGCGTCCGAGATCACAGCCGATCGCGTTTTCGCCTCGAGGCGGGCAGCGTGAGTCCGGACAATGCGGACACCGTCGCGCGGCTGCAGCGCGCGCTGGCGCGCGTGGTCGCCGTGCGCAGCGGCGAGATCCCGGCGCTGCTCTGGTCCTTCGCCTACTTCTTCTGCCTGCTCGCCGGCTACTATGTGCTGCGCCCGCTGCGCGACGAAATGGGAATCGCCGGCGGCGTGCGCAACCTGCAGTGGCTATTCACCGCCACCTTCGTCGTCATGCTCGCCGCCGTGCCGCTGTTCGGCGCCGTGGTCGCCCGCCTGCCGCGCCAGCGCTTCATTCCGCTGGTCTACCATTTCTTCGTCTGCAACATCGCGCTGTTCTGGCTGCTGCTCACTTTCGACGTCAGCAATGTCTATGTGGCGCGGGTCTTCTTCGTCTGGATCAGCGTCTTCAACCTGTTCACCGTCTCGGTGTTCTGGTCCTTCATGGCCGATCTGTTCGCCAGCGAGCAGGGCAAGCGGCTGTTCGGTTTCATCGCCGCCGGCGGTTCGGCCGGCGCCCTGCTCGGACCCCTGCTGACCGTGGGGCTAGCGGCGCCGCTCGGGCCGGTGAACCTGCTGGTCATCGCGGCCTTCTTCCTGGAGCTTGCCGTGTATTGCGCGCGCCGGCTGGAAAGGGTCGCGGCGCGGGCCAGCGCAGCCGCGGTGACGCCGCACCCGGCCGCCGCGCCCGGCGCCCCGGCCCAATCGCTCGGCGGCAGCTGGCTCGACGGCATCGTCCTGCTGCTGCGTTCGCCTTACCTCGGCGGCATCGCCTTGTGGGTGGCGCTGCTCTCGCTGGCCGGAACCTTTCTCTATTTCCAGCAGGCGAGCATCGTCGCCGCGGCCTCCGACGATCCGGCGGTTCGCGTGCGCATCTTCGCCGCCATCGACCTCAGCATCGGCATCCTGACCGTCATCGTGCAATGCCTGGCGACCGGCCGCCTGATCACGCGCTTCGGCGTCGGTGCCGCCGCCGCGTTTCTGCCGGCCGTTTTCGCGCTCGGTTTCCTCGCGCTCTGGGTGTCGCCGACGCTGGTCGTCGTCATCATCTTCCAGGCGCTGCAGCGCACCGCGAACTTCGCGGTCTCCAACCCGGCGCGCGAAGTGCTGTTCACCGTCGTCGAGCGGGTCGAGAAATACAAGGCCAAAAATGTCATCGACATCGTCGTGTTTCGCGGCGCCGACGCCTTCAACGGCTGGCTCTTCGCGACGCTGCGCGCGGCCGGCCTGGAGTTGCCGCTGATTTCCGCGGCGACGCTGCCGCTGATGCTGGCCTGGGCCGCGCTGGCCATCGCGCTCGGCCGCGCGCAGGAAAGGCGCGCGCAGCGGGGGCCCGGCGCGCTGGCCGAACCGCTTTCAAGCAAAGGAGGATGAAATGGGCACGCAAAATTCTTCGCCGGATCATCTGCGCGGCCGTCCGCAAGGGCAGCCCTTCTCGCGCCGGGAATTCCTCGCGCTGAGCGTCGCCGGCAGCCTCGCCACGGCGCTTCCCGATTTCGCCTGGGCGGCCGAAGCGCTGCGCAGCCGGGCCATCCCGGTCAGCGGTGAACAACTGCCGGTGATCGGGATCGGCACGTCGATCGTTTTCGACGTCGGCGACGATGCGGCACAGCGCAGCGAGCGCCGCGCCGTCCTGCAAACCCTGTTCGACGGCGGCGGCCGGCTGATCGATACGGCGCCTTCCTACGCCAGCGCCGAGGCCGTCGTCGGCGACCTCGTCGCGGCCATGGGGGCGCGTGGCAAGGCCTTCCTGGCGACCAAGGTGCGCGCCACCGACCGCACCGCGGCGCAAGCCGAAATGCAGCAGTCGCAGCGTCGCCTGCACAGCGACAAGTTCGACCTGATGCAACTGCACAATGTCGGCGACAAGGACCGTGAAACGGCAGCGCAGATCGCCCAGTTGCGCGAATGGAAGCAAGCCGGAATCTGCCGCTACATCGGCATCACCCACTACCTCGATTACGCGCACGACCGCCTGCTCGAACTGATGCGCCGCGAGAAGCCCGACTTCATCCAGGTCAACTATTCGCTCGCCGACCGCAGCGTCGAAGAGCGCCTGCTGCCGGCTGCACGCGACAACGGCACGGCGGTGCTGATCAACCTGCCGTTCGGCCGCGGCAAGCTGTTTGCCGCCGTGCGCGGCCGCGAGCTGCCGGCCTGGGCGGCGGAGTTCGATGCGGCGAGCTGGGGCCAGTTCTTCCTGAAATACATTCTCGCGCACGAGGCGGTGACCTGCGTCATCCCGGGCACCGACAAGCCCGCCTACATGATCGACAACCTCGCGGCCGGGCGCGGCCGCTTGCCCGACGCCGCGCGGCGCAAGCACATGGTCGAATACTTCGCCGCGCTGGGCTGAAGTCGAGCGATTCAGGCCGTTTCGCGCAAGGCCGCGAGCACGCGCTCGGGGCTGAACGGGGCGGCGCGCAGGCGCACGCCGATGGCATCGTACACGGCGTTGGCCAGCGCCGCGGCGACCGGCGATGAAGCCGCTTCGCCGGCGCCGAGCGGCGGCTGGTCAATGCGCTGGACGAGATCGATCAGGAGTTCGGGCGCTTCGGGGAAGCGCAGGATGCGGTAGCTAGCCCAATCGACGCTGGTCACCCGCTGGCGGTCGAAAGTCGTCTCTTCGAACAGGCAGCGCGACAGCGTTTGCAGGATGTTGCCCTCGACCTGGTTGCGTACCGTGCCGGGGTTGATCATCAGGCCGCAATCGTGGGCGCAGGCGACGCGCCTGACGCGGATCTCGCCGCTCTTGCGCTCGACCTCGACGTCCATGGCCATCGCCACGTAGGTCTCGTTGTGCTTGTAGTGCACGTAGGCGATGCCGCGACCGCGGGCGATGGCGCCGCTCTTGCGCCGCTCGCCGCCGGCGGCTTTCCAGCCGATCAGCGCGGCGCAGCGATCGAGCACTTCGATGCCGCGCGGGTCGGCGAGGTCGCGCCGGCGGAATTCGAGGGGATCGATTTTCGCCGCTGCTGCGAGTTCGTCGACGAAGGCTTCGACGGCGAAACAGTTGGCGACCTTGCCTGGCGCGCGGATGTTCGCTGGGCGCAGCGGCGCCGGTTCCAGCCAGTGCGCCGTAACCTTGACGCGCGCCGCGCGGTAGGGTGGATCGGCATTCTGCGTGACCAGGCCGACCATCTGCCCCACCGGCTGGGCGATGCCTGCGTCGGAAGGCGCGAGCAGCGGCACGTGCGCGAGGTTGGCGGTGGCCAGCGGCACCCACATCTCGGCCTCCCAGGCGTCGATGTGGCCCTGCGCGTCGAGTGCCGCGCGCAATTCGAGCAATTGCGGCGGCCCTTTCGGATCCCAGCCGAGTTCGTCTTCGCGCGTCCATTGCACGCGCACCGGCTTGCCGACGGCTTTCGACATCAGCGCGGCGTCGGCCGCCACGTCGTCGTGACCGTTCATGCCGTAGCAGCCCGAACCGTCGAGATAGATCAGGCGCACCTGTTCGCGCGGCAGGCCGAGCATTTGCGCGTAAGCCGGCTGGTAGCGGTGCGTTGCCTGCGAAGCGGTCCAGATCGTCGCGCCGTCGGCGCGCACGTCGGCGACTGCGCACGAGGGCCCGAGCGAGGCGTGCGACTGGATCGGCCACTGGTAGCTGGCGGCCAGCTGGTGCGGGTTGCTTGCCAGATCGGAAGTGTCGCCCTTGCTGACGATAATCTCTTCCTTGACGAAGGGGCCGCGGCGCGCCCACAGCCCGAGGTTTTCGTGGCCGATCAGGCCGCTGCCCTCGCTCCATCGCGCTTTCAAGGCGCGCGCCGCGCGCACCGCCGCCCATTCGTCGCCGGCCACGACGCCGAGAAAGTCCTTGATGCGCACCAGTTGCACGCCGGGCAGGTGGGCGATAGTCGTCGCGTCGACCTCGAGCAGCCGGGCGCCGACCGCCGGCGGGCGCAGCGCGCGGCCGTGCAGCATGCCGGGCGGCGTGAAGTCGTGGACAAAGATATGGCGGCCGGTGAGCTTGGCCGGCAGGTCGGGACGCGGCAGCGACTTGCCGACGATGCGGTACTGCGCCGGATTCCTGAGCGGCGCCTGCGGATTCATCCTGACGCCGAAGGCGCGGTCGCCGACCAGTTCGGCGAAGCTGACGCGACTCGACGGCGCACGCACATCGCCGTCACCGAAACTGAGTTCGCTGGCGGCGACTTGCAAATGCCCCGCGGCGCGCGCGAGCAGCGCTTCGCGCGCCGTCGCGGCGGCCTGGCGCAGCTGCATGCCGCCGCGCATCACCCCGGTACTGCCGGCGGTCGGCCCCTGGTCGGGCGTGAACGCGGTGTCGCCTTCGACGAGTTCGATGCGCTCGACGCCGATAGCCAATTCCTCGGCGACGATTTGCCGCATCGCGATGCGGTGCCCGGTGCCCAGATCGACCTTGCCCGAATAGACGATGACCGAGCCGTCCGCGCGCACTGCGAGGAAGGCGTCGACTTCGTCGAGATTGAGTGTGTGCGGCGTATGTGCATTCGCCGCCGTCTGGGCCAGCGCCAGCGGCAGGCCGGTGAGCGAGAAACCGATGACGAGGGCGCCGCCCTTGAGGAATTCGCGGCGAGCGACGCTGACTCCGCTGATTCTCATCTCACGCCTCCTTCTTGCCGGCCATGCTTTGCGCGGCGAGCTGCACGGCGCGCAGCACGCGGTCGTGCGAACCGCAGCGGCAGAGATTGCCGGCCAGCGCGCTCTTCACTTCGGCGTTGTTCGGGTGCGGCTTCTGCTGCAGCAGCGCGACGCTGGCCATGACCATGCCGTTGCTGCAATAGCCGCATTGCGCGGCCTGCTCGGCGATGAAGGCGGCCTGCACCGGATGCGGCTTTTCGGCGCTGCCGATGCCTTCGAGCGTGGTGATCTTCTTGCCGACCGCCGCCGATACCGGGAACACGCAGGAAAACATCGCGTGGCCGTCGATGAGCACCGTGCAACTGCCGCATTGACCGAGACCGCAGCCGAATTTCGCAGCGTGCAGGCCGAGCTGGTTGCGCAGCACATAGAGCAGCGGCTGACTCGGGTCCCATGACTCGACCACTTGCGGCTTGCCATTGACCATCAAACGGTAGCTTGCCATCTGCGACTCCTCCAGGCCGGTAAGTTGATGCCGCTTTCGCCCGCGAGCCGATTGTGCGCGCAAAGCGCTGCGGATTTCAAGTCGGCCCCCGTTCGCTCAGTGGCCGATGCGACGATGATATTTTTCGCATTGCTTTTTAAGTCTTGCTTAAGGATTGCGGTCGTAGGATTTCTCCATCGCCAAGCATGTCGCTTGCGCATTTCTACAGGAGAAACAAACATGTCTTCGACGACCTTGAAAAGAAGCGTGATTGCCGTCGCCCTGGCGGCGGCTCTGACCGGCGCCTACTCGCTCGGCGGCGAACACGGCCTGTGGCCGGCCCAGGCCGCGCCGGCGCCGGCCGCCGCGCTGGCGGCGCCGGGAACGAGTATTTCGACGCCGGCCAGCGCCTTGCCCGACATGACCAGCATCGTCGCGCAGAACGGCGCGGCGGTGGTCAACATCAGCGTCTCCGGGACGGTGAAGAATCCGGCCCTGGCCCCCGATATGCCGCAGCTCGATCCGAACGATCCGTTCTATGAATTCTTCCGCCATTTCCGCATGCCACAGCAGCAGGGCGGTGCGCCGATGCGCGGCCAGGCCTCGGGCTTCGTCCTGCGCGATGACGGCATCATATTGACCAATGCGCACGTCGTCGATGGCGCCGACGAAGTGACGGTGAAGTTCATCGACAAGCGCGAATTCAAGGCCAAGGTGCTCGGTGTCGACAAGGCCAGCGACGTGGCGGTACTCAAGATCGATGCGCACAATCTGCCGACGCTGAAGATCGGCAGTGCGGCCAACGCCCGCGTCGGCGAATGGGTGCTGGCCATCGGTTCGCCGTTCGGCTTCGAGAACAGCGCCACCGCCGGCATCATCTCGGCCAAGTCGCGTTCGCTGCCCGATGACAATTACGTGTCCTTCATCCAGACCGACGTCGCCGTTAACCCCGGAAACTCGGGCGGCCCGCTGTTCAACATGGCCGGCGAGGTGATCGGCATCAACTCGCAGATCTACAGCCGCAGCGGCGGTTACCAGGGAATTTCGTTCGCCATTCCGATCGATCTGGCGATGAAAGTCGAGGACCAGATCGTCAAGCACGGCAAGGTCGATCGCGGCCGGCTCGGCATCGCCATCCAGGAAGTCAATTCGTCACTGGCCGAATCGTTCGGCTTGAAGAGCGCCACCGGCGCGCTGGTCAGTTCGACCGAGAACGGCAGCCCCGCGGCCAAGGCCGGCCTGGAGCCGGGCGATGTCATCCTGGCGTTGAACGGCAAGGAAATCACCAGCGCCAGCGAATTGCCGCCGCTGGTCGCCGACATGCGGCCGGGGGAGAGCGCGAAGCTGAAGGTCTGGCGCAAGGGCGCGACACGCGAAATCGACGTGCAGGTCGGCGCGCAGAAGGCCGACAGGGTGGCGAGCGCGGGCGACAAGGCGGCCAGCCAGGGACGCCTCGGCCTCGCCGTGCGCCAGTTGACGCCCGACGAACGGCGCCAGCTCGACAGCAGGAACGGTCTGCTCGTCGAAGATGTCGCCGGCGCCGCGGCGCGCGCCGGCATCCAGCCGGGCGACGTGCTGCTCTCGGTCAACGGCGAACCGGTCAATAGCGTCGAGCAGTTGCGCTCGCTGGTCGCCAAGGCCGGCAAGCGGGTGGCCCTGCTCGTGCAGCGCGACGACGCCAAGCTCTTCGTCCCGGTCGATATCGGCTGATGAATTGCGGGGCGGACGGGAATCAGGACTTCCGCCCGCCCTGCGCGCCGCCCTTGTCCCAGCCGTAACGCACCGTTCTCTGCCAGCGGCTGTCAGCCTGGCGCAAGGGATTCGCGACGGACTTCGCCGGCGCCTTGCCGACGTGAACCGGTTTTGCCGGAGCGGGCGGTCTGGCTTTCGCTTTGCTCGTCATATCGTTATTTTCCACAGGACAACTTGTCCGTCATCACGTCATCCCGGCGAAAGCCCATAAGCGCTAACTTAATATCGAGAGCAGGTGTGCCTTTTGTGAAATACGCTTTCGTGTTGCTTCTGCCAGTTGGTGCGCCACTGCGGGCCAATTGCGTTGCGCATCGTACAGCGAAAGTGTGG
>CAIXAY010000342.1 GCA_903917505.1 uncultured beta proteobacterium
CGCCGCATTTCGCGCATCTGGTAGGCGCGATTGACGAGCAGGCCGATCTCCGCGAGGTCGAAGGGCTTGATGACGAAATCGAAAACGCCCTTCTTGATCGCCTGCACCGCCGTGTCGAGGTCGGCATAGGCGGTCATCAGGATGACGGCGGCGCCCGGTCGCAGGGCCAGCATGGCACTCATCGCTTCGATGCCGGACAGCCCGGGCATGCGGATGTCCATCAGGACGATGTCGGGCGAGCCGCTGCGAAAGAGCGCGAGGCCTTCCTCGCCGTCGCGGGCCGTCGCCGTCTGGAAACCTTCGCGCTCGAGCACGGCCGCCAGCATGCGGCGGATGCTCTCGTCGTCGTCGACGATCAGGATCTGGTAATCGGCTTTCATGATGTCTTTTCTTCCGCATGCGCGGGCAGGATCAGCGAAACCGAACTGCCCTGCCCCTCGACGCTCTCGATTTCGATACGACCGTGATGGTCCTCGACGATACGGCGAGCAATAGCCATGCCCAGTCCGGTGCCGGTCGGCTTGGTCGAGAAGAAAGGATCGAAGATCCGTTCGCTGATCGCCTTGGGGATGCCGCAACCGTTGTCGCTGACCCGCACGCTGACGCTCGTTTGATCCGGCATCGCCGTGACGATGCGGATCTCGCCCTGGCCGCTGATGGCCTGGATGGCGTTGACGATGATGTTGAGCAGCACCTGCTTGATCTGGCCGCGATCGACGTCGACCGCCGGCAAGCGCTCGGCCGCTTCGACGACGAAGGCGATGCGGCCTTCGCCGGCGCTCTCGCGCACCATGAGCAGGGTTTCCTCGACGAGCTGGTTGAGGTTGCTCGGGGTCGGACGCAGCGGACGCTTGCCGACCAGATCGAGCACTTCGGAAACGATGCGGTTCAGCCCGTCGACCTCGCGCACGATGATGTCGCCGTATTCCTGCCATTCCTTCGGGTCGGTCGAGCCTTGCAGGTACTGCACGAAACCGCGGATCGAGGTGAGCGGCGTGCGCAGCTCGTGGGCGATGCCGGCGGCCACTTCGCCGACCGCGGCGAGCCGGTCGGCGCGCGCCACCTGCTGCCGCAGCGAGAGGGTTTCGCTGATGTCGCGAATGATCGCCACGACGCCGAGCCGGTGCCCGCGGCCGTCGAACAGCATGCTGCTGCTGACCATGACCCGCAGGGTACGATGCGGCAGCGGATAATCGAGCTCGACGCCGCGATGTTCGCGGCCGCTCTGCAGGGTATCGACGATCGGGCTGGAGAAATTGGCGTCGTCGCGCGACAGCGTCCGATAGGGCTTGCCGACGATCTCGCCGGCCTGGCACGCGAACAGTTCGCAACCGGCCGGATTGATGTAGGACACTTTGCTTTCGGAATCGACGGTGATCACCGCGTCGGACAGGCTGTCGAGAATGTTGTTGTGCATCGAGCGGGTTTCAAGCAGCGCCTGCGCCAGTGCATTGATCGCTTCGACGATTTCGCCGATTTCCCCCTTGATCGGCGGAATCGGTTCGCGCAGGTCGAAACGCAGCGCCAGCAGGCCTTGCTTGATCTTCTCCATGCTGCTCGTCAGTTGCGCGATGACGAAAAACACCACCACCAGCGACAGGCAGAGTCCGAGCAGGGTCATCCAATGCACGGCGAGGCGCATCGCGCCGGCCTGCTGGTCGATGGCGTCGAGGAACTCGTTGGCCCAGATGTAGCCGACGACGCGGCCGTCTTCGCGGATCGGCAGCATGGCGTTCATGATATTGCCGCGCACCTGGCCGCCGCTGACCGTCATCGGCGTCCCCGTGGCCATCACCTTCCAGCCCGGATGTTCGGCGGGAATGGTCATGCCGACCGTGCGGTCGTACTGCGCGCTCGGGCCGTAAGTGATGATGGCGTTGAGGCCGAGGTGGAAATAGCCGACCCCGACTTCCGGAAAGGCCTGCGCCACCTCGTCGGTATCGGCGCGCAGCCGGCTATTGAGAAAACGGATCTGCGCTTCGCGGTCGCCGGCCGCACCGGTGTATTCGCGTAACAACCCCTCGTAGCCGCCCCGATCCTGCAGATGGCGGGCGAGCAGCGCGTTGATCCCCTGCAGGTGCACGGTCTTTTCTTCGACGATCGCTTCATAGCCGCGCAGTTTCAGGACATAACCGGTGGCGATGATCGGCAGCCCGACCACCGGCAAGAGGATCAGCATGAGCTGCAGGCGCAGGGTCGACGGCCAGTAGCGACGAAGAAAGCGAAACACGCGATGTCCCGATCAGGGATGATTTGACGCAGATACTACCGCAAGCCGCCGCCACATCGCTGAAACAGCGAATCGGAGCCTGCTTCGGGGTGCGTGCGGAAAGACTTCCGCTCCGCTTCGCAAGAGAGGAAGCGGGAACGGACCGCCACGGCCCGCTGCTGCTCGCAGCCGGCCGGACGGGAGGCGGAACTACTTCTTGGCGGCGATCGACGCGTTGATCTTCTTCAGCCAGGCGTCGCCGTTCGCGGCGACGAACTTCTGCTCGACGACCGGGCGCATTTTGTCGCTGAAGGGTTTCGGGTCGACGGTGTTGACCACGAGGCCTTTCTGCTTCATTTCCTCGAGGAACTTGGCCGCATTTTCATTGGAGAACTTGCGCTGGGCCACGGCACCGGCATAGGAAGCCTTGAGCAGGATCTTCTGGTCCGCCTTCGAATACGACTTGAACTTCTCGAGGTTCATGACCTGGATCAGCGGGCCGTACATGTGCTGGGTCAGCGACAGGTACTTCTGCACTTCGTAGAACTTGCCAGCGTAGATCAGCGCGACCGGGTGTTCCTGGCCATCGACCTTGCCGCTTTGCAAGGCATCATGGATTTCGCCGAAAGGCAGCGGCGTCGGCTCGGTACCGACGGCCTTCCACAGATCTACGTGCACCTGGTTGGCCGGCATCACGCGCATCTTGAGCCCGGTCAGATCTTCCGGCTTGGTGATCGGACGCACGTTGTTGGTCACCGAACGGATGCCGTTTTCCCAGAACGACATGCCCATCAGGCCGGCCGGTTTCAGGGTGTCGAGCATTTCACGCCCGAACTTGCTGTCGAGGACCGTGTAGGCCTGCTGGACGGACGTAAACAGATAGGGAATGTCGAAAACGTTCAGGCGCGGCTCGATCGACGAGAACATGCCGGCGCCACCCTGGAAGATGTCGAGCTCGCCCTTCTTGACCATCTCGATCATTTGCGGCCCGGTGCCGAGCTTGCTGTCCGGGAACAGTTCGATGTTGATCCTGCCCTTCGAGGCTTCCTTGGCGACCTTCGCCATTTCCAGGCCGCCGACACCCTGCGGGCTGGCCATGGACGTCTCGAATCCCAGGCGCAAGTTCAGCTTCTCGTCCTTGGCCTGAAGTGGCGCGGCGAATGACAAAGCCAATGCGACCGCTGCCGAAAGCACAGATACCTTAATTCCCATAATTTTCTCCCGTTCTTTTTTGAACAATAAGATTAGCGCCCACCTTTTTGGGACAGACGTGCAGGATGCCCACATCGTCGACGAATTCGCTGTTGTTGATATGGCAGCCCGTTCAGGAATGTCGCACTTGTAATGCCGAAATGCAAGGGCGGATTCAGGTTTTGAGCGCAAGCCCATTCGGGCTGCGGTGCCCTGGCTTCATGGAAGCCAGGGCCGGTGGCTGGGGAAGGCGCCGGCGCCCAATCGACCGCGGCGCCGGTCGCTCAAGCCAGCCTCAGACCGAAACCCTGTCGGCAAGCCCGTGCAATACGGCACCCTTGGCACTCGCCGCAGACGGGATGTGCTTGCTCATCTCGACATCGAAGGTCAATACATGCTTCTTGATTTCCGTCCTGAGCGATCGGTACACATCGAGTGCGGTCTGGTTTTTCTTGTTGATCGAATCGGCCCGAATCCGCAGCAATTTGGTCCGGATTTTTTCATGATCGGCGAGGTGCCGCCGCTTGATCTCGTCGGATAGCGGTTGTTTATGCAGCAGGCTCTCTTCGAACTTGATGAACTTCTCGACCGCAGCGTGCACCACGGCAAATCGCGTCGTGAAGGTTTCGCTGGCGATTGAATAGATCGGCCTGACTTCCAGCAGTTCGAGAAGCTCCATTGCATTCTTGCGCTCTTCGTCAAGCTCCGGCAAGCCCACCCGCATGGATTCTTGCCATATCGATGTCCTCTTCCCGGTTCTCATTGCAGCCTCCTCGATGAACAAATTTACCAACTCCTGATATCCATATTAGATCAAATCGGAGAAAAGCGAATATGAAACATGCATCAACCGGCCAAGGCGCCGATGCGCTGGCAAATTGCCCAAGGCGCGATGCTGAGGTATCGTCCCACGTTCGCTATCCACACAGCCTTGGAGGCTCGCCATGAGCGACTATTACGCATCCGAAGACCTCAAGAAATTCGGCGACATCGGCCAGCACGCGAAAAGCCTCGCGGACGGTTTCTTCAAGTATTACGGCGAGGTGACCGGCACCGACGGCGCGCTGAGCCGGCGCGAGAAGGCGCTGATCGCGCTCGCCGTGGCGCACGCGGTGCAGTGCCCGTACTGCATCGACGCCTACACGCAGGAGAGCCTCAAGAACGGGTCGGACCTCGAGCAGATGACGGAGGCCGTCCACGTCGCCGCGGCGATCCGAGGCGGCGCGTCGCTCGTCCACGGCATGCAGATGCTCGAGCACGCGAAGAAAGCGTCGATGTGACGCTCTCCCTCCACGCCCGGGGCGCCCCGCTGGCCGCCCCGGAAAAGCAGATCGCGGCGGTCGCAGCGGTCGACCTGTCGGCGTCTCCGCACGGGGGAGACTTCTCGCGCGCCCTCGCCTCGTGCGGCC
>CAIXAY010000343.1 GCA_903917505.1 uncultured beta proteobacterium
TCGGCGCCACCAGCGACTGGCTGGCCTGCAGCGGCAGCGTCACCTGCACGTAAGCGCCGGGCAGCAGGCGGCCGTCGCGGTTGGGCAGGGAGACTTCGACCTGCATCGTGCGCGTCGCCGAATCGATCGACGCCGAGGTGCGCGCCACCTGTCCGGCGAATTTCTGGCCGCGCAATTCGGCCTGCGTAACGACGACTTCCTGGCCGGGTTTGACGAGCTGCGCATAGGCTTGCGGCACGCTGATGTAGACGCGCAGCGGGTCGGTCTGCGAAAGGGTGAATAAGAGGCGCGAGCTGTCGATCAGGTCGCCGACGTCGAAGTTGCGTTTGGTGATGACGCCGGCAAACGGCGCGACGACGCGCTTGAAATCCTCGAGCTGGCGCAGGCGTTGCATATTGGCGTCGGCGGCCGCGAGGTTGGCCTGGTTTTGCGCGACGGCGCTGCGCTTCTCGTCGAGGTCCTGCTGCGACACCACGTCTTTGCGGCGCAGGCCTTCCCAGCGTTCGGCCGTGGTCCGCGCCAGCGCGAGGTTGGACGCGGCCTGCTCGCGGGCAGCCACGGCCTGGCTCAGCTGCTGGTCGATTTCCGGCGTTTCGATTTCGGCCAGGAGTTCACCCTTGGCCACCTTGGCGCCGATGTCCTTCGTCCAGCGCTTGACGTAGCCGCTGGCGCGCGCCGCGATCGGCGCCTGCACGAAACCCTGCAGGGTGCCGGGCAGGGCCAGCGTCTGGCCGTCGCCGGCGCGCTTGGCCAGCGTCGTCTGCACATATTGCTTCGACTGCTCAGTGCTCGTTGCGTCGAGCGCGCGCGCGTTGGCCATGCGGCTGAACACCGTGCGGCCGGCGCCGACGACCAGCACGAGCAGCACGACGAGGCCGGCGATCTTGGTGCGGCGTACGATTTCGCGGCGCTTCAAGAGTTCGGCGTGCTCTTCGCCTTCTTTGAATGCGATGGGGTGTAAACCCAGGGCCGAATGGCGTTTCTCGGTCATCGATCAAGTCTCCTGGGGACGGGGTGCGAGTGGGATATTTTGGGATAGGGCGCGGGCGGCCTTGCGCTGTTCGAGGCGCTGGTGCACGCCGGCGAACACCACAGGGACGAAGAAGAGCGTGGACACGGTAGCGAAGAGCAGCCCGCCGATCACCGCGCGGCCGAGCGGCGCGTTCTGTTCGGCGCCTTCGCCGAGGCCGAGGGCCATCGGGATCATGCCGATGATCATCGCCAGCGCCGTCATCAGCACCGGGCGGATGCGCGTCGCGCCGGCTTCGAGCGCCGCGGCGAGCGGCGGCACGCCGGCATCGCGGCGCTGGCGGGCGAAGGAAATCAAGAGGATGCTGTTGGCGGTGGCCACGCCCATGGTCATGATCGCGCCGGTCAGCGCCGGAACGCTGAGCGTGGTGCCGGTGAGGAACAGCATCCAGGCAATGCCGGCGAGCGCCGCGGGCAGCGCGGCGATAATGACGAGAGCATCGATCCAGGACTGGAAGTTGACGACGATCAGCAAATAAACGAGAACGATGGCCATGACCAGGCCGACGCCGAGCCCGATGAACGAAGCCTGCATCGTCTCGACCTGGCCGCGCAGCACCACTTCGCTGCCGCGCGGCAGCTTGGCGCGGGTGTCGTCGACGAGGCGCTCGATGCGCGCCGCGACGCTCGCGAGATCGGTGCCCTGCACGCTGACGTAAATGTCGACGGCCGGCAGGATGTTGTAGCGCGAAGCGACGGCCAGCATCTGGCTCGGCGTCGCCTCGACCAGGTTGCCGAGCAGCTGCGTGTTGCCCGCGCCTGCGCTGCTGCCCGCGACCGGGGCGGCGCCGCTGGCGACCGGCATGTTGAGCAGGGCGTCGAGCGAATCGACCTGGTATTGCGGCGTCTGCACCGCGACGTTGTAGACGATGCCATTCTGCGGGTTGAGCCAGAAAGCCGGCGAGGTCTGCGAGCTGCCGGACAGCGAGATCAGCACGTTCTGCCCGACGTTGGCCGCCGACAGGCCGAGCTGCTGCAGCCGTGTGCGGTCCATCTGCAGGTTCAGCGCCGGGCCGTTGAGGCGTTGGTGGATGTGCGTGTCGACGGCGCCGGGGATGCGCTTGATCGATTCGGTCAGCGTCGCGGCGACCAGCGCATTGCCGGCCAGGTCGGCGCCGGTGAACTGGACGTCGATCGCCGCCGGCAGGCCGAAGTTGAGAATCTGCGTGACGATGTCGGCCGGCTGGAAAAAGAATTCGACGCCCGGGAAACGGCGCGGCAGTTCCGCGCGCAGCCGGCTGATGAAATCTTCGGTCGGGTCGTGGCCTTCGCGCAGCGACAGCAGGATTTCGCCGTCGAGCGTGCCGATGGTGCCGGCGTTGCTGTACGAGAGGTTGATGCCGCTGTTGGGCACGCCAAGGTTGTCGAGAATCGTCTCGAGCTGGCCTTCGGGGATGATCTGGCGAATCACGGCTTCGACCGCGTCGGCGAGGCGCGCCGTCTCCTCGATGCGGGTGCCGGTCGGCGCGCGCATGTGCAGGCGGATCTGCCCGGCATCGACGCTCGGGAAGAAATCGCGCCCGAGCACCGGATAGAGCAGGCAGGAGAGCAGGCAGAAGCCCATGAACAGCAGCGCGAAACCGCGCTTGTGGGCGAGCAGCGCCGAGAGCGAGAGCGTGTAGGCTCGGCGCACCCGCTCGAAGCTGCGGTCGAACGAGCGATAGAGGCGTTGCAGCAGGTTGCCGCTTTGTTCCGGTTCCGGGCTGCCTGTGCGGCTCTTCATCAGCAGCATCACCA
>CAIXAY010000344.1 GCA_903917505.1 uncultured beta proteobacterium
CGGATCGCCGATGACGATCCGCGCTCGGTGTTTACCCATCCTGAGGTCATCGCCGCCTATCTGGGGGAGCCGCGCAATGAAACTGCTTGAGATCAAGGGGCTGACGGCGCGCTATAACGCGGGCGACGTCCTGAAAGGGCTCGACCTCTTTGTCGAAGAGGGCGAGATCGTGGCCTTGCTCGGCTCCAACGGCGCGGGCAAGAGCACAACCTTGCGCGCCATCTCGGGGTTGATGGCCAATGTTTCGGGGGAGATCGCTTTTAACGGCGCCTCGATTCTCGGCCTCAAGACCGCGGCCATTGCCCGTCTCGAGATCGCCCATGTGCCGGAAGGGCGACGCCTGTTCCCCGGCCTTTCGGTGCGCGACAACATCCTGCTCGGTTCGTCCAACCGGCGCGGGGCGCCGACAGCGCAGCTCAAGAAAGAGGTCGATGCGATGTTCGATTTCTTCCCCGATCTCAAAGCGCTGCAGCACGCCTATGCCTGGACTTTGTCCGGTGGTCAGATGCAGATGGTCGCCGTGGCGCGTGGTCTAATGGCCAAGCCGAAGTTGCTGCTTCTCGACGAGCCATCGCTCGGCCTCGGCCCCAAGATCGTCCAGCAGGTCTTCAAGATCATTGCGGAAATCCGTCAGCGCGGAACGACGGTGCTGCTGGTCGAGCAAAACGCCAGCGTCGCGTTGTCGGTGGCCGATCGCGCCTATGTGCTCGAGGCCGGTGTGCTCCTGGTGTCCGGCACACCGAACGAATTGTGGGGCAACAAGCAGGTGCGCGCCGCTTATCTGGGGGGCCTGGCCGCTTCGGCGTGATGCGACGAGAGGAACATTGGCATGAAGAAAATTACCCTGGTTGGATGCGGCCTGGTCGGCGGCTCGTGGAGTCTGGTCTTCGCCCGCGCCGGTTTCGACGTGACCTTGTACGATCCGGCGCCGGCTTCGCTGCAAAGCGCCCTTGATTTTGCCGGCAAAGTCGCTCCCGCGCTCGCGGCACAGGGGTTGTTGAACGGGCAGGATCCGGCCAAAGTGCTGGCCCGTCTGAAACCGGCGGCCAGCCTGGCTGAGGCATTGAAGGACGCCGATTACGTCCAGGAGAGCGCGCCCGAGCGCCAGCCGATCAAGGCAGCCCTTTACAAGGAAATGGCGCCACTGGTGAAGGCTGACGCCATCATCGCCAGTTCAACCTCGGGCCTGCCGCCTTCTGCCTTCACTGCCGACATGCCGGGGCGCGAGCGCTGTCTGGTCGCTCATCCGATCAACCCGCCGCACCTGGTGCCACTGGTCGAGATCGTCCCGGCGCCGTGGACCTCGCCGGCGGTGGTCGACCGAACAGAAGCCCTGATGAAAGAGATCGGCCAGGTACCGATCCGGCTGTCGCGCGAGATCGCGGGTTTCCTGGTCAACCGCCTGCAATGCGCCATTCTCGGCGAAGCCTTTCGCCTGGTCGAAGACGGCGTTTGTTCGGTGGCCGATATCGACGCCGCAATAAAAAATGGCCTGGGCATGCGCTGGTTCTTCATGGGGCCGTTCGAAACCATCGATCTCAATGCCCCGCGCGGCATCGCCGAGTACTGCGCCAACTTCAATCAGATGTATTACGGCATCGCCCAGGAGCAAGCCGATCCACGGCTGTGGAGCGACAAGCTGGTCGCCGAAGTGGAAAAGCAACGCCGGGCCAGGACATCGGCCGACACGCTCGATGCGCGCAAAGCCTGGCGTGACCGTTGCTTGGTCGCTCTGGTCAAGGCCAAGCGGGACGTGCTGGCCGAGAACGGCGACTGAGGGCTGACTGCCGCCGGCGAGAAGCTGCGGCCGGTAATCCCGGGCCGCATCCCCGGCTACAGTTCGATCATCACCTTGACGACGCTGTCCTTCTTCTCGCTGAGCACGTCGAGGCCCTGCTGCGTGTGCTCGAGGTCCATCGTCTGGGTGATGAAATCGTCGAGGGCTAGGCCGTTGTTGACCATCTCGGCGGCTTCCTTGAAATCCTTCGTCGCGTAAGTCATGGCGCCGTACATCGTCTGTTCGTTGAAGACGATCTGGTACGAATAGAAAGGAATCTTCTC
>CAIXAY010000345.1 GCA_903917505.1 uncultured beta proteobacterium
AAAACGAAGACGCCGTATTCGCCAACCCGAATCAGGGCTACGTGATCCTTGCCGACGGCATGGGCGGTTATAACGCCGGCGAAGTGGCGAGCGGCATGGCGACGATGTTCCTGTCGAGCGAGCTGGAAGCGGCGTTCGTCGCCACGCCGCCGTATCAGATCGACCGGGCGACCGGCGAACTGTTCGCCCACCGCTGCATCCTCGAAAAGGTGGCGATGACCAACACCGCCATCTACAATACCTCGGAAAGCCAGTCCCAGTACGCCGGCATGGGAACGACGCTGGTGCTGGCGCTGTTTTACGACAACCAGATGACGGTCGCGCACATCGGCGATTCGCGGCTTTATCGGCTGCGCGGCGACGAGTTCAGCGTGGTCACGCGCGACCATTCGCTGCTCCAGGAACAGATCGACAGCGGCATGATCTCGGCCGAGGACGCGCGCTTCTCGCAGAACAAGAACCTGGTGACGCGCGCCCTCGGCGTCGATCCCGAAGTCGAGGCGGAACTGGGCGATTACCCGGTGCTGCCGGGAGACATTTATCTGCTGTGCTCGGACGGCCTGAACGACATGGTCGAGGACGAAGAAATCCACCTCACCCTGCAAACCCTGGCGGCCAACCTCGAACTGGCGGCAACCCAGCTCATTCAAATGGCCAACGACAATGGCGGACGTGATAACGTTTCGGTAATTCTGGTGAAAGTTTTGCGCGACTTCCCTGCCGACCGGGGTTGGCGGTCGAAATTAATGACATGGTTGCGGACTCGTTGAGAGCCCCAAGACAAGGACGGAGAAGCGATGGCTAAGCTGATACTGAGTATGGACGGTCTGGTTCTCAAGGAGATTCCTCTGGTCAAGGAGAGGATGACCATAGGCCGCCGGGCGAGCAATGACATACAGATCGACAACCTGGCGATCAGCGGCGAGCATGCGGCGGTGGTGACGATCCTCAACGATTCCTTCCTCGAGGATCTGAACAGCACCAACGGAACGCTGATCAACGGGCAGCCGGCCAAGAAACATTTCCTGAAGAACAACGACGTCATCGAGCTCGGCAAGTACAAGCTCAAGTATCTGGCCGAGCACATCCAGCCGGCCGATTCCACCGACTTCGAGAAGACCATGGTGATGCGGCCGCGCCCGATGCAGGCGCCCGGCGCGGGCGAAGCGCCCGAGGCGGCGGCGGAGCCCAGGAACTCGTTCAACGATACGATGGCCGGTCAGATGCCCCGGCCGGCGGCGCCGCCGCCCGCCCCTGCAGCACCGGTGGCGACGACAGGCGCAATCCAGATTCTCAACGGCGCCAATGCCGGCCGTGAACTCGAACTGACCAAGACCCTGACAACGCTGGGCAAGCCGGGTGTGCAGGTCGCGGTGATCGCCAAGCGCCCGCAGGGCTATTTCATCACCCACGTCGAAGGAGCGCAGTTTCCGGTGGTCAATGGTCAGGCGATCGATGTCCAGGCGCATCATCTGGCTGACCACGATGTCATCGAAATTGCCGGAATCAAGATGGAGTTCTTCCTGAAGAGTTGATGATAAAGCGATTGCCCGGTCGGGGGCCGGGGAAACGCCAGATGGGTCCTTATGCCGGCGCGGGTGGCCGAAGGAAGGCGATGCGCCCGGTAGAAAAGACCCTTGGGATGCAGTGGCCGGTGCTCGGAGCCCTGATCTTCTGGCGCAGCATTCCCTACAGCCAGATTCCGGCGCACGCCGGAATGACGCGGCGGGAATTGACGAGCGGCTCTCCGAAGTGAAAAAGAACCAGATTCGGATGATCAGGCAATTGTCCGGACCGGAGGCAAGGTGAAAAGAAACCTGATTCGGATCGCACTTGGCCTCGCGCTGGGGCTGTTCCTTCTTGGCCACGCGGCCAAGGTTTACCAGATTCCGCTGCTCAACACGCTGGACGCTTTCGTCTACGATGCACGGCTGCGCCTGACCACCAAGGGCGGCGTCGATGAGCGCATCGTCATCCTCGATATCGACGAAAAGAGCCTGGCCGAGTTCGGGCGCTGGCCGTGGAGCCGCGACAAGCTCGCGGCGCTGGTCAGCTGCTTGTTCGATCGCTACGCGATCGCCATTCTCGGTTTCGACGTGGTGTTCGCCGAAGCCGACCGGAGTTCTGGCCTGGATTCGCTCGAGACGATTGGCGGCGACGTCCTCAAGGGCGACGCGGGTTTCCAGGCGGCGCTGAAATCGCTGCGCGGGAGCCTCGATTACGACCGGCGTTTTGCCGAGGCGCTGCGTGATCGGCCCGTCGTCCTAGGCTATTACTTCAGCAATCTCGATGCGGCGCAGCGCAGCGGCGCCTTGCCCGATCCGGTGATCGCCGCCGGGGCGTTCAAGGGAAGGAACATCGCCTTCACCGCCTGGTCGGGATTCGGCGGCAACCTCGCGGAATTCCAGCAGAACTCGATCTCGGCCGGACATTTCAACCCGCTCGTCGATTTTGACGGCGTCTCGCGCCGCGTCCCGATGCTCGCCGAATATGACGGCAAATACTACGAAGCGCTGTCGCTGGCGATGGTGCGCGTCTTGCTCGGCCAGCCGCAGGTCGTTCCCGGCTATCCGGATCCCGGCCTGCTGTCGAGCCGGGGTTATAGCGGCCTCGAGTGGCTCGATCTGCCGACCCGGCGCGGCACCCTGCGCATCCCGGTCGATGAAAATGTCAGCGCGCTGATTCCCTACCGCGGGGCGCAGGGCAGCTTTCGCTATCTTTCCGCCGCCGACGCGCTGGCCGGACGGCTCAAGCCGGAAGAACTCAAGGGCAAGATCGTCCTGCTCGGCACGACCGCGCCGGGGCTGATGGATCTGCGCGCCACGCCGGTCGGCAGCACCTACCCGGGCGTCGAGATCCACGCCAACCTGGTCGCCGGCATGCTCGACGGGACGATCAAGCAGAAGCCGCCCTACGTGCTCGGCGCCGACGTCCTGCTGCTCTCGCTGTGTACTCTGCTGCTGGCGTTGCTGCTGCCGGTCCTGTCGCCCCTGCGGGCGACCGCCCTGGCGCTGACGACGCTGGTGGCGGTGAGCGCACTCAACTTCTTCCTGTGGACGGCCGGCCTGGCCATGCCGGTGGCGGCAGTGGTCACGACGATTCTGGCGCTTTACGCGCTGAACATGTCGTGGGGCTATTTCGTCGAGTCGCGCAGCAAGCGCCAGTTTGCCGAGCTCTTCGGCCAGTATGTGCCGCCCGAGCTGGTCGACGAAATGGCGCGCGATCCCGAGCGCTACAGCATGGAAGGCAAGAACGAGGAGCTGACGGTGCTGTTCTCCGACGTGCGCGGGTTTACGAGCATCTCGGAAGGCCTCGATCCGAAGGACCTGACGCAACTGATGAACGAATACCTCGGCGCGATGACCGCGGTCATCCAGAAGAACCGCGGCACGCTCGACAAGTACATCGGCGATGCGATCATGGCCTTCTGGG
>CAIXAY010000346.1 GCA_903917505.1 uncultured beta proteobacterium
CCCAGAAGGACATTGAATTCACCATGCATCGTCTCAACCACCGTCCCAGAAAATGTCTCGGATTCAAAACGCCATATCAGATCTTTATGAACCAGCTACACTCTCGTCATAACGCGGTTGCACTTCAGACTTGAATCCGCCTCGCTTTATGCGAGATATTGAAAGGCTTTTCGCAGAAAGGCCGCGCCAAGGGCGGGCCAGCGCACCCGGGCATCCATTGGTCGAAAAACAACAGTTCAGCGCACGCAGTCGACGAAGTAATTCGGCTTTCCATTCGACATATCCTTGACCAGGCCGTGGATGTCGGTCTCGAAACCCGGAAACTGCTCGTTGAAATGCCGTGCGAACTTGAGGTAGCGGACGATGGTCGCGTTGAAGCGCTCGCCCGGGATCAGCAGCGGGATGCCGGGCGGATAGGGGGTGAGCAGCGTGCTGGTGACGCGGCCCTCGAGATCGTCGATCGGCACGCGGTCGATCTCGCGGTGCGCCATCTTGGCGAAAGCATCGGCCGGGCGCATCGCCGGAATCATGTCGGACAAATACATTTCGGTGGTCAAGCGCGCCACGTCATTGACCGAATAGACGCCGTGGATCAGGTGGCACAGTTCGCGCAAGCCGATATGTTCGTAGACCTGATGCTTGGCGACGAATTCGGGCAGCACCTTCCACAGCGGCTGGTTCTTGTCGTAATCGTCCTTGAACTGCTGCAGTTCGGTGACCAGGGTGTTCCAGCGGCCCTTGGTGATGCCGATGGTGAACATGATGAAGAAGGAATACAGGCCGCACTTCTCGATGATGACCCCGTGCTCGGCGAGATACTTGGTGACGATCGAGGCCGGGATGCCGCCTTCGGCGAAATCGCCGTTCAAGGCGAGTCCCGGCGTGATCACCGTGGCCTTGATCGGATCGAGCATGTTGAAGCCGTCGGAGAGCTGGTCGAAACCGTGCCAGCGCTCGCCGGGATTGAGCATCCAGGCTTCGCGTTCCTCGATGCCCTCTTCCGAGAGATCGTCCGGGCCCCAGACCTTGAACCACCAGTCGGCGCCCCATTCCTCGTCGACCTTGCGCATGGCGCGGCGGAAATCGAGCGCTTCGGCGATCGACTCCTCGACCAGCGCGGTTCCCGCCGGCGCCTCCATCATCGCCGCCGCGACGTCGCAGGAAGCGATGATCGAGTACTGCGGCGAAGTCGAGGTGTGCATCAGGTAAGCCTCGTTGAAGACGTCGCGGTCGAGCTCGCGCTCTTCCGAGTTTTGCACCAGAATTTGCGAGGCCTGCGACAGGCCGGCCAGCAGCTTGTGCGTGCTCTGCGTCGAAAAAATCATCGACTGCTTGCAGCGCGGGCGGTCGGCGCCGATGGCGTGATAGTCGCCGTAAAAATCGTGGAAGGCGGCGTGCGGCAGCCAGGCCTCGTCGAAGTGCAGGGTATCGATTTTGCCGTCGAGCATCTCCTTGATTTCCTCGACGTTGTAGAGGATGCCGTCGTAGGTGCTCTGGGTGATGGTCAGCACGCGCGGCTTGGCCTTGACCTTGGAGGCGAACGGATGGGCGGCGATCTTCTTCTCGATGTTCTCCCACAGGAACTGGTCTTTCGGGATCGGGCCGATGATGCC
>CAIXAY010000347.1 GCA_903917505.1 uncultured beta proteobacterium
CCCAGAAGGACATTGAATTCACCATGCATCGTCTCAACCACCGTCCCAGAAAATGTCTCGGATTCAAAACGCCATATCAGATCTTTATGAACCAGCTACACTCTCGTCATAACGCGGTTGCACTTCAGACTTGAATCCGCCAGATGATGCTTACGTGACGGACAGGACAAAGCGCTTTGCAGCAGTTGCGCTACCTCACCTCGATGCGGCCTACAACCTGGCGCGCTGGCTGCTGCGCGATGACCAGAACGCGCGTGACGTGGTGCAGGAGGCGTATTTGCGGGCCTTCCGGTTCTTCGACGGCTTTCGCGGCGGCGACGCGCGCCCCTGGCTGTTGCGCATCGTGCGCAATGCCAGTTATACCTGGCTGCAGGACAGCGGTCGCCATGCCGATAGCGTTGAATTCGACGAGGAGCGGCATGGCCAGGAGCACGAGATCGCGGGTGCGCGGAGCGGCGACAATCCGGAACAGTTGCTGCTGCGAAAGATCGAAGCCGGGCGCATCGATGCGGCAATCGAAGAATTACCGGTCGCCTACCGTGAAGTTTTGATTCTCAGGGAGATGGAGGAAATGTCCTACGATGAAATTTCGCAAGTTGTGGCCATTCCCGTGGGGACCGTCATGTCGCGGCTGGCCCGCGCCAGGGCGCAGTTGCGCGCAGCGCTCGGTGCGCCGAACGAGGAGAGATGAATGGCCGACGAGACTGATGACAGCGGCGTGAGCGCGACGATACGCCGCAAGGCGACTCGCCATGTGGCGCCGCTTGAATTGCGGCAGCGCATCGTCGCCGCAGTCGCGCCGTCGGTAGCGCCGGAACGGGCGCGCGGGTGGGGGTGGCTGCAGATGGGCGCGACGCTCGCCTGCGCAATCCTTGCGACCGTTCTGGCGACGCAAGTCTATCTTGAGCCCGCGGACACGGCGCGCGTCAGCGAGGAGGTCCTTGCCGCCCACGTCCGCTCATTGCTGGTGGCGCACCTGGAAGATATCGCATCGTCGGATCAGCACACGGTGAAACCCTGGTTTGCCGGGAAACTGGATTTTTCGCCGCCGGTGAATGATTTTTCCAGCCAGGGATTTCCCTTGATCGGCGGCCGCCTCGACTATATCGACAAGCGGGTTGCGGCGGCCCTGGTTTATCGCCGCCACGGGCATGTCATCAATGTTTTTGTCTGGCCCGTTCGCGCTGCGGACAAAGCGCGGGTGTCGAGCGAAGTCCGGGACGGGTTCAATGTGCTTGCCTGGAGCGGCGCGGGCTTGCAATTCTGGCTGGTCTCCGATGTAAATTCCGAAGAACTGCAAGCGTTCTCCACGCTGCTGCGCGGCGTCACGGCGAGCGCGCAATAAGCCGCGGGTCGGTCCGCGGCACGCCGATTGCCTTCTCCTGATTACCGGGATGGACTTTTTGATGGCCTGTCAAAAGGAGATATCCATGCTCTATTACGCTGCAGTATTCTTCGTCATCGCCATCGTCGCTGCCTTGTTCGGGTTCGGCGGCATTGCCGCCGGCGCTGCCGGTATCGCCAAGGTTCTCTTCTACATCTTCCTCGTCGTGGTGCTGGTTTCGCTGGTGATCAGCCTGGTCTAGCCAGGCGTCGATGGCGGGAGAAGGCGATGCGAGAAGATCATAGGGATGGCCCGCTGGCGGCCGCTTGGCGGGTCGGGCTCTGGGCAGTGCTTCTGGGCGTGGCCGCATGCACTGACTCCGGCGTCAGCGGGCCGGGCAATGCGGGCATGCTGCCGGATCAGCCGCACGTCAGCGTCCCGCCGGCCAACGACATGATGCTGCCGGAGCGCATCCGGCAGGCGCTGGCGGCCGACAAGAGCATCGATGCAGCGGCCGTTTCGATGAGCGTGAGCAATGGTCAGGTGACGCTTGACGGCATCGTGCCTGCCGAACAGATCACGCGCATCGACGCCATCGTCAGTGGAGTCGCGGGCGTCAGGATCGTCATCAACGCGCTGCGAGCTATCCCCGCGGCTTCATGACCGGCCGCAGGGTGGCCAGGGCAGCGCAGTTCCATTCAATGCAACTTGACGCGCGGCTGAGTGCGCGTCGACAGCCATTGCCCGAGGGTCAGGATGAACGTGCGGATCGCGCCCAGCAGCAGCGCCAGGTGGCGCCGATACAAGACCCAGTAAGTAAAGCGCGCGGCCAGCCCGTCGACCGTCAGTTCGTGGCCGAAGCGGGTCGCGACCTTGCCGACTGCTTCGTCGTGGCCGAGCGAGACGATGCTGCCGCGTTCCTCGTAGCTGAACGACAGCGGCGCCTCGCCGGCGACGCGACGGCGCAGCGAGAGGGCGAGCAGCTTGGCCTGCTTGCCCGCCGCCTGCGCCGTCGGCGGGGCGGGCGGCGCGGCCAGGCGCGGGCGGCAACTGGCGCAGTCGCCGAAGGCGAAGACATTTTCGTCTTCGGTCGTTTGCAGCGTTGGGAGGACCAGCAATTGACCCTGGCGGTTGATTGCCAGCCCGTCGAGCGTTTGCAGAATGTCCTGGCCGCGTACGCCGGCGGCCCACGCGGTGAGTTCGCAATCGATGCGCTCCCCGTCGTCGAGAATGATGCCATCGGCATTGACTTGGGCGACACGCCGCGCGAGGCGCACAAGGATGTCGCGCGCGCCGAGGTCGGCGAGCACGCGCGCGGCGACGTCGGCCGGCAAGGCGACGAGCAGGCGGGATTCCATCTCGATCAGCGTGATGCGCAGCGGCCGGCGCAAGCGCGCCAGCCGTACGCCGTAGGAGGCGATGATATCGGCGGCGCTGGCCAGTTCCGCGGCCAACTCACAGCCGGTTGCGCCGCCGCCGACGATGGCCACGCGCACCGCGTTGCCCGAACCCAGTTCGGCGCGTGCGCAAAGCGCCAGCAGGCGGCGATGGAAGCGCTCGGCGTCCGCCTTGCTGTTGAGCGAATGGGCATGCGCGCGCACGCCTGGCGTTCCGAAATCATTGTCGATCGCGCCGATGCAGATGACCAGCGTCGCGTAATCGAGCGGCCGGCTCGCGGCAATCTCCTGTCCGGCATCATCGACCAGCGGGGCGAGCCAGATCTGTTTGCGCACGCGGTCGACTGCCGCGAGCCGGCCGAGTTCGAAGCGGAAGTGATGCTCGCGCGCCTGCTGCAGAAAATCGAATTCGTTTTCGCTCGGGGCCAGGGTACCGGCGGCGACTTCATGCAGCAAGGGTTTCCACAGATGCGTCAGGGTCGCGTCGACCAGCACGATTTCGGCTTTCGCCCGGCGTCCCAGATCGTCACCGAGCCGGGCCGCCAATTCGAGGCCGCCGGCGCCGCCGCCGACGATGACGATGCGATGCAGCGCGACCGCCAACTCGGGTTTGGCAGCGATCGCTTCCGGCGCGCGCACGGATTGCGCATCGTCGTGAGCTTGACCCACCTGCCGGCGGGGAATCGGCGGGGCAGCGCCGCTTGTACCGGCCGCGTGACGGAAAGGCCTCGAATCTGCTGTCGGCATCATTGAACTCCTGTCGATTGGCGTGCCGTCCGGCTCGCCGAGCGCGCGCATGGCTGATCAGTGGTGCAAGCCGCGTTCCCGTTCAGCGCCGGCTGATTTCGCCGCGCTTCGGCTTGCCCGCGCATGAGTTGCCCTTCCTGCAAATATTTCCCATCCTGCGCAAGAATTACCGATCGCTGATGGCGCGCATCGCGGCGCGGCTGGCATCCGATTTGCCCAGTCCCTGCAGGCGATTTACAAAGGACCTGCCATGAGTGAGTTGAACGACCAACAAGTTGCCACCCTCGACCGATTGCTGGCCAAGCGCGAACAGTCGCTCAAGTACGATGTGCATGAACATATTGCGCAATTGCGCAGGATCGGCGATGCGATCGAGAGCGATGCGGTCGGCGATCTTGCCGACCAGGCCGACATTGAGCACCAGCGCGAGGAGGAAAATGGCGCCGTGGTGCGCGACGTGCGTGAATTGCGTGCCATCGAGTCGGCCTATGAACGGATCGCGCGCGGCGAAGGCGGCATGTGCGTCGACTGCCACGAGGCCATCGATTTCTCGCGCCTGCTGGCACAACCGACGGCCTTGCGCTGCCTGCCCTGCCAGTCGGCTGTGGAGCATCTGGCGATGCTCACGGCGCGCAGCGAAAGCGGCGTCGCCGGCATCGGGCAATGAGCGCGATTCTTCCCGATGCACTGATCGCCTCGCGCATCCAGTTCGCCGCCAATATCACGTTTCACATTTTCTTTCCGGCCATCAGCATCGGGCTCGCCTGGCTGCTGTTGTACTTCAAGTTGAATTTCGACCGCAGCGGCAACGCCGCCTGGTTGGCGGCCTATCGCTTCTGGGTCAAGGTCTTCGCGCTGAGCTTCGCGATCGGTGTCGTGAGCGGCGTCACGATGAGCTTTCAATTTGGAACCAACTGGCCGGGCTATATGGAAACCGTCGGCAATATCGCCGGGCCGCTGCTCGCTTACGAAGTGCTGACGGCTTTCTTTCTTGAGGCCGGTTTCCTCGGCATCATGCTGTTCGGCACGGGGCGCGTCAGCCGGCGCGTGCATACCCTGGCAACTTTTCTCGTGGCTTTCGGCACGACGATTTCGGCGTTCTGGATCCTGGCGCTCAGTTCCTGGATGCAGACGCCGGCCGGCTTCGTCATGCGCGACGGCCGGGCGTTTGCGCTCGATTGGCTGGCCATCCTGTTCAGCGCGTCCTTCCCTTATCGCTTCGCGCACATGCTGCTGGCCGCGGGGCTGACCACGGCTTTCCTCGTCGCCGGTGTTTCGGCGTGGCGCCTGGGTCTCGGCGATCAAGGCGCCGACCTGCGCGCGGCGCTGGGCAGCGCCGTGCGGCTGGCGGCGCTGCTCATTCCGCTGCAGATCGTGGTCGGCGATCTGCACGGGCTCAACACGCTCGAACATCAGCCGGCCAAACTCGCCGCCATCGAAGGGCTGTGGGAAACACAGCGCGCCGCGCCCGCCGTTTTGTTCGCGCTGCCCGACGAAACGGCGCAGGCCAACCGTTACGAAGTCGCGCTTCCCGGCCTGGCCTCGCTCTATCTCAAGCATTCGCTAGACGCCGAAATCCGCGGCGTCAAGGATTTCCCCGGGGCGCATCCGCCGGTCGCGCCGGTGTTCTGGGCTTTCCGCGTCATGGTCGGCGTCGGCCTGCTGATGCTCGTCGTCGCGTGGACCGCGCTGTGGCAACTGCGGCGGCGCGGCGAGATCGGACCGCGGCTTCGCCGTGTGCTGGTGCTGATGACTTTTTCCGGCTGGCTGGGACTGGCCGCCGGCTGGTACGTGACCGAGATCGGACGCCAGCCGTGGCTGGTGTATGGCGTGCTGCGCACCACCGACGCCGTGACGCACGTGCCCGCTGCGCGTGTCGGCCTGACCCTGGCGATGTACCTGCTGCTCTACGCGGTCCTGCTCGTCGCTTTCATCGCCGCGCTTTTCCACATGGCGCGCAAAGCCAGCGCGGGCATGCCGGAGAAGACCATGGGCCCGCTGGATTATTCCTTGCGTCCCGAACCGCAGAAAGGCCAGCCGTGATGCCGCAACTTGCGCAGAGCGGCGGATGGCTGCCGCTGGTGTTCCTGTTCATCATGGGACTTGCCGTTCTCGTCTACGTGATTCTCGACGGCTACGACCTCGGCGTCGGCATGCTGCTCGGCCTCGCGCCTGATGCAGAGAAGGACGCGATGATCGCTGCTATCGGCCCGTTCTGGGATGCCAACGAAACCTGGCTGGTGCTCGGCATCGGCGTGCTGCTCACGGCCTTTCCGCTGGCCCATGGCGTGGTCATGAGCGCGCTCTACCTGCCGGTGGCGGCGATGCTGCTTGGCCTGATCCTGCGCGGCGTCGCTTTCGACTTCCGGGTCAAGGCACACGACAGCCACAAGCCGTGGTGGAACCGCAGCTTCTGCGCCGGTTCGCTGCTCGCCGCGCTGGCGCAGGGCTATATGCTCGGCCTGCTGGTCGTCGGCTTCGAGCGCAGCGCGCGCAACATGCTGTTCGCCGCCGGCATCGGCCTCGGCCTCGCTGCCGGCTATTGCCTGCTCGGCGCCGGCTGGTTGCTGATCAAGAGCGAAGGCGCGCTGCAGCGGCGCGCCGCAGCTTGGGGCCGGCATGCGCTGTGGCTGACGGCGCTGGGCGTCGCCGGCGTGTCGGTGGCGACGCCGTTCTTGAACCGGCAGATCTTCGACAAATGGTTCGCCATTCCCAATGTCTTCCTGCTCGCGCCGATTCCGCTCGCCACGCTGCTCCTCTTCGTCGTTGCCGGCCTGGCGCTGCGTTCGCTGCCGGCGCGGTTGGAACGCGGTTCGCAGGCCTGGGCCTGGCTGCCCTTCGCGGCGACCGTCGGCATTTTCGTCCTCGCTTTTCACGGTTTGGCCTACAGCCTGTTTCCGTGGATCGTGCCGCAGCGCATGGATCTCTGGCAGGCCGCGGCGGCGCCGGAATCGTTGGCGCTGATCCTGGTCGGCGTGATCGTCGTCCTGCCGCTGATCATCGCCTACACTGTTTTCTCGTACTGGGTCTTCCGCGGCAAGTCGCGCGACCTTGACTACGGTTGATCAACACCGGGACCGCTGGCTGGCGATCAGTTCGCGCCGGGCTGACTGCCCAATTGCTGCGTCAGGTCGAGAAGTTCGTTGGCGTGCTGCTCCTCGACCGCGAGCACTTCCTCGAACAGGCGCCGGGTCGTCGGGTCCTTTTCGCCGATATAGCGCACCACCTCGCGATAGCTTTCGATGGCGACGCGCTCGGCGACCAGGTCCTCCTTGATCATCTCGAGCAGGTTGCGGCCCTCGACGTATTCGGCGTGGCTGCGCGCGACGAGGGTGGCCGGCGAGAAATCGGGATCGCCGCCGAGTTGCGTGATGCGCTCGGCGAAGCGGTCGCCGTGCGCTTCTTCTTCCTGCGCGTGCTCCATGAACTCGGCGGCGATGCTCGCCGATGCGAGCCCCTTGGCCGTGTAATAGTGGCGCTTGTAGCGCAGGCTGCAGACGATTTCGGTGGCCAGCGCCTCGTTGAGCAGGCGCAGGATGGTCTCGCGATCGGCGCGGTAATCTTCGGTGACTGCGCCGGCTTCGATGTGCCGACGGGCGCGTTGGCGCAGCGCCTTGACATCGGACAGGGCGGGGGCGTGGGAGTGGGAGTGGGCCATGGGATCTCCTTGGATTGATGGGCGGCAATGCCCGGCTGTAAATGGCAAGCGATGTGCCGGCATGCATCGCCGATGCGTGTCGATCGCAGGCACGGCATATGCGCGGCTTGCGCGAATGCCATTTCCGCCTGCGGGCAATTGCGAGCCGGCCAATGAATGCGATCAATGAAATCGATGCCGTGATGACCGCCTACCCCTGGCTGGCGTTTGCGCTCAAGTGCCTTGGCGGAGCGCTCGCCGGCTACATCGTCCACGCCGTCGCCGACTGGCTGGTGCGCCGCGCCGCGCAGCACGGCGCGCGCTATGGGCTCGCCGAACGCCACCGGACGGCCGCCAGCGGCTCGTCGACTATGCGCGGACGCAAAGCTTCGACACGGCGCAATTGCCATTCACGCTTCAACTTGCGGAAGCGCGCCGCTGACCGGCGCGCCGATCGCGAGCGCGGCCCGCGTCCAATGTACGTCAGCGAACGGAATGCGCCTTGTCGATGGTCGAGAATGATCATTCAGGCCGCGCGCTGAAGTTGGCGGCGCGGGATTTTTGAACCTATTTGGAGAACAGTCATGAAAGCCTATTCCTTCTTTCATTCCGGCACACGCCTGCTGGCCATGCTGGCGGCTTTTCTTGCCGTCGTGACCTTCGCGCCTGCGGCGGCGATTGCCGTCGAAAAGAACCACGAAGACCGCACCGAACTGCGCATCAAGGACATGCACGCCAGGCTCAAGATCACTGCGGCGCAGGAAGATCAATGGTCGAAAGTCGCCCAGGTCATGCGCGACAATGCCAAGGCCATGGATGAGCTGACCGAGAGCAGGATGGATCATGCCAAGGACATGAGCGCGGTCGATGACCTCAAGTCTTACGGGGAAATCACCGACGCCCATGCGGACGGAATAAGGAAACTGACCCCGCTATTCGCGACGCTCTATGACAGCATGTCGGAGACGCAGAAGAAGGAAGCGGATGCCTTGTTCCGCCACGGCGGCCAACGGCCAGGGCACAAGGTCGCGTCGAGCAAGGGACAAAATGCCGGATCCTGACCGCGCCGCCTGGCGGGCATCTTGGGGATCACGCAATCATTGAAAGGAAGCGACCATGAAGTCATCATCACGAAGGGCCCGATCACCCGCGCTGACCGCCGGCAGGATCTTGCTGGCGCTGGCAATCGGCAGCCTGTCCATTTCTCCGGCGCTGGCTCAGCGAAACGATCATGGCCGCGGCGAGGACCACCGCCATGGCGATCGCCACGAATGGCGCAGTTATCAAGACCATCGGCCGGAGTGGCGCCCCTATCATTACGCCCAGCCGGTCTATGTGCCGCCGCCGGTTTCTTACGAACCGCGGCAATCGCCGGGAATCAGCCTGTTCTTTCCGCTCGACTTTCGC
>CAIXAY010000348.1 GCA_903917505.1 uncultured beta proteobacterium
GGGTCGAGGTCCGGCAACTCTCATTTGGCGAGGTCAGCACCTTCCGTCAGCGCATGGCGGACGTGAAGCCCGTAGGCGACGAGGGGAAGACCGAGGCGCAGGGCTACGAGATGGCCCGCATGGTCTGCGAGGAGTGCATCATCGCCTGGTCGGAGGACGCGCCGCTGACCCCGGAGAACGTCGCGCGCCTGCCCTTCAAGTTGGCGATGAGGGTCCCGCTTGCGGCCGGCCTCGGGGATGAGGAAGAGGAACTCCCTTTGCCCACTGGATCGGCCTCGAACGATTCCTTGGCGGAGACGCCTCTGCAGGAGAACCAGACGAGTATCTGACCAGCGTGGTGTGCCGCGAGTTCAACTGCTTGCCGGACGAGGCCGACAGGCAGGACGCGGCTCGCTGCTTCAAGATCATCAGGCTACGACGGTACGAGGAGGATCGTGAGATGGTGGTGAATGCGACCAGCGAGACGAAGCTGCCGGATTCACCGATGATAGAGCGCGTTGTCGAGGCGCAGTTCGCGATTCAGAAGCAGGCGAGGGAGGAGGCGATGGGTGGGGCTCTTTGAGCACGAGATCGTCATCCGCGTCCTCATGGACACGTCCGGCGTGGCTGCCGGCGCGGCCAAGACTGCGGCGCAGGTCCAGGCCATGCAGAACGGCCTCAACGCCTCCTCGAAGAAGGCCGGCGCTTCCATGCAGATGATCGGCCGTGAGATGCAGCAGGTCGGTCGCACGATGTCGCAGTGGGTCACGCTGCCGATCGTCGCCGGGTTCGCCTACGCCACCTACTCGGCGATCAAGTACCAGAACAGCCTGCTCAAGGTGAAGAACCTCACCGGCCTCACCGCCGACGAGACGGCGATGTACGGTGAGAAGATTCTCAAGATGAGCGGTAAGGTGGGGATCGGCGCGCAGAAGCTCTCCGAAGCCTTCTACTTCATCGCCTCTTCGGGGTTCAAGGGCGCCGCGGCGATGAAGGTCCTCGAGGTCAGTGCCAAGGCGTCGGCCTCGGGCATGGGCGAGGTGCAGACCATCGCCGACGCCGTGACGAGCGCGATGAACGCCTACGGTCACGAGAACCTCTCTGCCGCGCGCGCCACCGACATCCTCATGAAGACCATCCAGGTCGGCAAGGCCGAGCCGGAGCAACTCGCGCGATCACTGGGCCGCATCATGCCCGTCTCGGCGCAACTCGGCGTCAGCCTCGGCGAGGTCGGCGGCGCTATCGCGGGCCTGACCCTCACCGGCCTCTCTTCGGCTGAGGCGGTCACGGCCTTGCGCGGCACCATGATCGCCCTCGTAGCACCGGCCAAGATGAGCATCGACGAACTGAAGCGCCAGGGTACCTCCTACCAGGAGATCACCAGCATCATCCGCGACAAGGGCCTGCTCCCGGCGCTGGAGTTCCTCCGCCAGAAGACCGACGGCAACATGCTCTCCATGCGCAAGATCATCCCCAACGTGCGCGCCTTGAACGGCGTGCTCTCCCTGCTCGGCGAGAACTACAACAAGAACGTCGAGGTCACGAAGAAGGTCATCGACTCCAACGGCAAACTCGACGAGGCATTCGCCTACACCACGACCACGACCATCTTCAAGCTCAAGAAGGCGTGGGCCGACATCCAGGAGGCGTTCATCCGTATCGGCGCCATCATCTTGCCGACGGTGGCGAGCATCGCGAAGAAGATCGGCGGCATGTTCGAGTCGTTCAACAAC
>CAIXAY010000349.1 GCA_903917505.1 uncultured beta proteobacterium
CTTGGAAACAAAAGCGAGACGGGTGTGATTGGCGAGCCTAGTGATAGCTGACGATTTTCCGGCGTTCGAGCGGCCGGCAAAAGCGATCTCGCGTTCGGAATCGGCAGGCAGATCGCGCAAGCTGGCGACGGTCGTATGAAAAACCGCCTTCTGGAAAAGAGGCATGGGCAAACCGTGGAAGTTCCGGGAACGGACCGTGCGGGTACGGTGATCCGGCCCCAAAGTGCTATAGAATATCAGGTTTGGGAACTGGCTTCTCCGAACTCGGACTTGTCACCAGGAGTTTGTACATGATTCGCACCACGGCTCTCGCAGTCCTCACGGCGGCCTGCTTCTCGGTTTTCGCGGCAGAAGAAGCGAACGTCAAGCCCGATCTGGCCAAAGCCAGGAAGATCGCTGAAACGGTCTGTATCGCCTGCCACGGCGTCGATGGCAACAGTCCGCTGCCGGCCAATCCGATGCTCGCCGGGCAAGGTTCGGCCTATCTGTTCAAGCAGCTCTCGGACTTCAAGGCCGCCGATGGCAAGCCGGCTGTGCGCAACAACCCGATCATGGCCGGCATGGCCGCGACCCTGAGCGTCGAGGACATGAAGAGCCTGGCGCTCTACTTTTCGCAACAGAAGCGCAAACCGGCCATGGCCAGCGACGAGAATCTCGTTGCGGCCGGCCGCATCATCTGGCGCAAGGGTGACTTCGAGCGCGGCATTCCAGCTTGCGCCGGCTGCCACGGCGCGACGGGCGCCGGCCTTCCGGCGCAATACCCGCGCCTCGCCGGACAATACGCCGAATACACCGAACTCCAGTTGAAGAACTTCCGCAGCGAGGAGCGTTCCAACGACGCGCAGAAGGCGATGCGCACCATTGCCGACAAATTCTCGGACAAACAGATCAAGGCCGTTGCCGACTACATCGCCGGCCTGCGTTGAATTTTTCCTGAATATCAGCCTCTTGCCCTTACCCACCGACAAGGACGCATCATGAAGACACTCAAGCAATTTATGGAGGGCAAGCACAAGAACCTTGCTTCGATCTCCCCCGATCAATCGGTGCTGCGCGCGCTCGAGATCATGGCCGAAAACGACGTCGGCGCGCTGCTCGTGCTGAACGGCAAGCATCTGGCCGGCGTCTTCTCCGAGCGCGACTACGCGCGCAAGGTGATCCTGCAGGGCAAGGCCTCGCGCTACACCAAGGTCAGCGAAGTGATGACCGGCAAGGTGTTCTATGTGACGCTCGCCAACACCATCGAGGAATGCATGGCGATCATGACCGAGAAGCATATCCGCCACCTGCCCGTGCTCGACGACAGCAAGGAAGTCCTCGGCATCATCTCGATCGGCGACGTGGTCAAGGAAACGATCAGCCAGCAGCAGTTCATCATCAGCCAGATGGAGCGCTACATCAGCGGTTGATGGCAATCGCCGGGCCGAGCGAAGGCGGCGATCAGGCCTCGCGTCACAAAGTGGCGCACGCGCCGTTCGTGTGCTGCCACGCGCGCGTGACCAGCATAGTCAAATCCGTGGCGGCGCGTCGTGTTGCATTGCGAATATCAGCATCATGTAATCGTGCTTCTGTGCCGAAATGAAGTATCCGAAGAAGAGGTAGAAAAATAGGCTCGGATGCCTCAAGAAAAGGCTGAGGCGTGGCGGCTCGTAGCCTGTATCGAGATCGTTGCCGCCGTACTTCATCAGTGGCTCGAAC
>CAIXAY010000350.1 GCA_903917505.1 uncultured beta proteobacterium
CGGCTGCGTCAAACTGACGTTGTAGCCGTTGCTTTTGTAGTCCTTGCCCAGATCGATCCCGGTCGTGCGATAGGTATTCTGGTTCCACGTCGTGTTGGCCGTCGCGGCGACGACCGGCAACAGGCCGGCCAGACCCTGCGGCACTTTCTCGCGCGCCGCCTCGGCGGTCGCGCGGGCGGCGGCATACTGCTGATCGTTGCCCAGTGCGTCGCGATAAACCTGCAACAAGTCGGCCGCGCAAGCCGGCGCGGCGCAGGACAGGGCGCCGAGCAGCAGCGCGCTGAGCATTGGTATCCCGGGCATCGCGGCAAAGCGCATTGGCAAGAATTCCGCTTAGAAAACGAATGGGTCGCGCGTCATGGCGTTGGCCAGCGGCGCAATGACGGTCTCGAAGACGCTGGCCGTGGTGAAAGCGTTCGCATCGGTGCGCGTGACGATTTGCAACTGCATCGCCGGCGCCTCGCCGACAACGCCGGCCAAGCGGCCGCCGATTCTCAGTTGATCGAGAATCGCCGGCGGCAGGATGGGCGTCGATGCCGAGATCACGATCACGTCGTAGGGCGCATGCGCGGCCCAGCCTTGCGCGCCGTCGCCGACCTCGACGCTGACGTTGGCGACGCTGGCGCGCGCCAGATTCTGGCGCGCCGTCGCCGCCAGTTCGGCGTCGATTTCGACGCTGTAGACGTACTCGGCCTTGGCGGCAAGCAGCGCAGCCATGTAGCCGCTGCCGGTGCCAATTTCAAGAACCTTGTCGGTATTCTTGACCGACAGTTCCTGCAAGATGCGCGCTTCGACTTTCGGCGGCAGCATCGTCTGCCCGGCTGCCCCGATCGGCAATTCGACGTCGGCAAAAGCCAGATCACGATGCGCGGCCGAAACGAAATCCTCGCGCTTGACGATGGCAAGCAGGCTGAGCACTGCGGGATCGAGCACATTCCATGGACGAATTTGCTGTTCGATCATGTTGAAGCGCGCTTTTTCAATATTCATCGTTTCCGCTGCCATAGTCTTCCCGTCCGTTCGCGTCACAAAAAACAAGCCGGCGCAAGACCGGCATACGATACCCGGAACACATTATACAGAGTTGAACGCCGCATCGTCGCGCTGTCGTGCTCGGCATGCGCCCTTGCCGAACCTGCGGCTGCCGGTCTGGCGCCGCGCAGCGCGCGGCCGGTCTCAAGTGCAGGTCAGCGTCTCGCCAACACCCCGGCGGAACAGCGCTTACGGGGCTTCATCCCGGCCAAGCAAACGGCAATCAAGTGCATTCCCCGCCGCATCCCTGTGCGGCAGCCCAATCACCGCCAGGACTGGCAGTCCTCCTCCTGGCTGGCTCCATCGCGGGCCGCGCGCGCCAGGCTCACGGCCGCGGCATCCAGCGTGTCGGGCAGGTGGCGATCGAGGCTGGCGGCGAGCTGGTCGATGGCAATCGGCTTGGTCAGATAGTCATCCATGCCGGCCTCCAGACACTTCTCGCGGTCGCCGTTCAGGGCATGCGCGGTCATGGCGACGATCGGCGTCTTGATGCCGAGCGCACGCAGCTTGCGCGTCGCCTCGTAGCCATCCATCCGCGGCATCTGGCAATCCATCAGAATCAGGTCGAAGTGACCGCTCGCGGCTTTTTCGACGGCTTCCAGCCCATCGGCCGCGGGCTCGAGGCGATCGAAGCCGAGCTTGGCCAGAACGCCCTGAATGACCATCATGTTGACGACATTATCTTCGACGAGCAGCAGACGGGCGCGGCATTTCCTGCTGTCGGCATTCGCTGCCGGCGCGGCGGCGGGCGCCGGCGCGGCTTCCGCGGACCCGGCCGATGGCTTGTCGAGGACGATGCTGAGGCTGAACGTGGTCCCCCTGGAAACTTCGCTGGCCACCGTGATCTCGCCGTCCATCAGGCTCACCAGCCGCTTGGTGATCGCCAGGCCTAGGCCTGTGCCGCCGTACTTGCGCGTCGTCGATGAGTCGGCCTGATCGAAGGGCGCAAAAATCCGGTCGAGGTTTTCGCTGGCGATACCGATGCCGGTATCTTGCACCACGAACTGCAAGACGATCCGCCCCGCGCGGTCGGACAGGCGGCGCACGCGCAGCGATATCGTTCCCTGCGGCGTGAATTTCAGTGCATTGCCGATCAGGTTGGTGAGAATCTGGCGGATTCGTCCCGGGTCGCCGCGCAGCAACGGCGGCACATCCGGGGCCAGGTCCCAGCTGAACTCGAGGCCCTTTTCGGCGGCGCGCAAACCGTTGATGTCGGCGATATCCGCAAGCAGGGCGGGCAGCTTGAAATCGATCGCTTCGAGCATCAGCTTCTTCGCCTCGATTTTTGAGAAATCGAGAATGTCGTTGATGATGCCGAGCAGCGCTTCCGAGCTCGAACGGATGATATCGAAATAGCGCCGCTGCTCGCTGTCGAGGTGCGTATTGAGCAGCAGCGTCGTAATGCCGATGATGCCGTTCATCGGCGTGCGGATCTCGTGCGACATCATGGCCAGAAAATCTGGCTTTCGCCTGATTAGCCGCTTCGGCCTTCTGCCGCGCCGCAATCAGATCCTGCTCGGCGCGGATGCGGGCAGTAATGTCGTTGAAACCGAAAACGCGGCCGACGATGCGCTCGTCACGGTACTGTGGCCGTGATTTGCACTCGAGCACGCGGCCGTCGATGAGCTTGAACAGGTCGTCGCGCTCGTGTGCATCCACCACTTCGCGCAACCGGCTGCGGCACGCTTCCCGGTCCTCGACCTGAGCGACCATGAAATCGAGGATAGCCGCATCGTCCTGGGCCAGCAGCAAGTCCTCGGGCATCTGCCACATCGCGCTGAACAGACGGTTAATGCTCATGACATGACCCTGCCAGTCGACGACTAGAATGCCGTTGCCGGTCGATTCGAGCGTCGCCCTGAGCTGCGAGGTCGCCTGCGTCAGCGCGTCTTCGATGCCTGGTTCGGCGCGGATCTGCCGGGCCTGGATCAGCAGCCAGCGCTTGCCGTCGTGCGTCACCGTCTTGACCGACTTGGTCACCGCCCGCATCGAGCCGTCGGCGCAGAGATAGAGCCCTTCCTGGGCTTCGATGTTGGCGCCCTGCCCGTTGCTGCGCACGTCTTCCCAATAGAAGGCGTCCTGCAGCGCGCACTCGACCTCGAGTATCGTCTTGTCGAGCAGTTCGTCCTCGCGGTAGCCGAGGCTTTGCGCGGCGACGCGGTTGGCCATGACGATGCGCAGGCTCTCCGGTTCGATGAGCAGGATCATCTGTTCCGCATGGTCGAGCAGGAGGCGTTCGAAACCGCTCATTTGCCCGCCGCATCCTTGTTCGGCGTGGCGGCGTCAAAGTAATAGCTGACCTGTTGGCGCGGACTCAGATAATTGTAAATCTCACGCGGCAACTGCGCGGGCCGGATGGCCTTGGCGATATTCACGTCGCTCTCGCTTTCCATATCGACCAGGATGGCTTCCTCCTTCGGAATTTCGTGGTCATAGACGACGATCATCGGTTTCATCGGCCGGGCGGTGTTGATCGTGGCGACCATGCCGATAACGCCGTTGGAAAGCTGGACGATGGTCCCCGGCGGATAGACGCCGAGGCAACGCACGAAAACCTGCAGGAAGGCCGGATCGAACTTGGCGCGCAGCTTGGCGAACATCGTCGCCAGGGCTTCGTGCGGCGTCAGCGCATTGGCGAAATCCGCCGGATTGCACAATTCGTCGTAATAGTTGGCGATGGCGACGATGCGCGCCAGCGCGCTGATCGCCTCGCCCTTGAGATGCTGCGGATAGCCGCTGCCGTCGTACATCTCGTGGTGCTCGCGAACGATCGCCAGCGTCGGCGGAAGAAAATTCAGGCCCTGGCCGATTTCGACGCCGTACTGGCAGTGCAGTTCGTAGTAGTTGCGCTCGGCTGGGTTCAAGGGCTCGGTCTTCATCAGAATCTTGTCGGGAATTTCCCGCCGCCCGATGTCGTGGAACAGCGCGCCCATGCCGAGCAATTGCATGGCTTCCGGCGGCAGCTTGAGGTCGCGCCCCATCATCAGCGACAGCATGGTGACATTGAGCGAATGGAAATACATTTCCTCGCCGCCGACCTTGTCGCCCATCACATGCACGGCAAGCTCGGTGGCCGAGAGGATCGAATCGGCAATCTGCTCGACCAGCTTGTGGGCCAGCTTGACCGTTTCTTCGGGCTGCGTCAGCAGGTTCTTTTCGACGCCGCGTATGGTCTTGGCAGTGTTGACGAAAGCCGTCTCGATGCGCGCCGCGGCCTCGCGCTGCAGCTTGATTTTTCCGATCAGCGCGCGCTTGGCGGCGAGCGCCGGATGCTCCTTGAGCAGCGCTTGCGGTGCTTCGCCGGCCTCCCCGTCCGGCCGGCTCGGCGGCGGCTTGATATCGCTGCGCGCCGGATCGTAGCGCAGCTTCTTGAGGCCAAGGCTGCGGATGATCCGGATCTGCTCGTCGTCCTTGATCTTGAAGTTGTTGAAGGCGAAGGGATGCTCGAACCACTTGAGATCAAGATGCACATACAGACCAGCCCTGAGCTGATCCATGCTGACAAATAGATTGTCTGATACTTGCATCACCGGACTGATCCCCCCGAACCTCGCCTTAAACCGGGATCATAAGACTTTTTTCAATGCGCCGGCCAGCACTTGCGCGGCGAAACAGCTTCGGCGCTCAGTGATGCAGTATCTTGGCAAGGAACTGCCGCGCCCGATCGGACGAAGGGTGCGCGAAAAAGGCTTCTTTCGCATCGTCCTCGACGATGCAGCCGTGGTCCATGAAGACGACGCGGTGCGCGACGCGGTGCGCGACGCGCCGCGCGAATCCCATTTCGTGCGTCACGCACATCATGGTCATGCCTTCCTGCGCCAGTTCGGTCATCACGTCGAGCACCTCGTTGATCATTTCAGGATCGAGCGCCGAGGTCGGTTCGTCGAACAGCATGCAGACGGGATCCATGGCCAGCGCGCGTGCGATCGCCACGCGCTGCTGCTGGCCGCCGGACAATTGCCCGGGATGCTTCAAGGCCTGCTCGCCAAGCCCGACGCGAGCCAGCAGATGCTTGCCGCGCTCTTCCGCTTCGGCCTTGTCGCGGCCGAGCACTTTGATCTGGGCGACCGTCAGGTTTTCCATGATCGTCATGTGCGGAAACAATTCAAAATTCTGGAAGACCATGCCGACGTGCGCGCGCAGCTTCGACAGCACGGTTTTCGGATCGCCGACCGAGACGCCGTTCACCTTGATCTCGCCGCGATGGAAGGGCTCAAGGCCATTGACGCACTTGATCAGCGTCGACTTGCCCGAGCCCGAAGGTCCGCAGACGACGACCACTTCGCCCTTGCCGACCCGGGTCGTGCAGTCGGTGAGGGCCTGAAAGTCGCCGTAGCGCTTGCTGACGTTGTCGATCGTGATCATCGGTCGCTCGCGTGAAGGCTGCGTCGCAGGGTTCAAGCCACTTTGAGTTTCTTCTGGTAGTGGCGCACCAGCTGGGAAAAGGCAAAACAGATGACGAAATAGACGGCGCCGGCGAAGAG
>CAIXAY010000351.1 GCA_903917505.1 uncultured beta proteobacterium
CAACTTCTCGGCATACATCGCCGCCGCCAGGTCATACGCCCGCGACGCGACCAGATTCGGCTTGTCCAGCTGGTGTATCGCCACCCCGGCTATCGCCGACTCCGCGAACCGGTCGATCATCGTCATATCCAGCACGCTCGGCCCCGACGACTTCGGCGTCGCTGATTTCTCGTTCCTGTCGTCCTTCGCCATTCTCACCCCCGCTTGATTGCGTCAACATCCCAACCGGCTCCAGCACCTTGAAATCGCCTTCGATCACGTCGGCCAGATTCCCCAGCAACTCCCGGGGATCCTTGCCCAGCTGCTTCGCCAGCGCCACCACGCGCAGCAACTTCTCCGCCCGCGTGTCGTTCACGTTCACATCGACTTTGTGCTCCGTCAGCGCATGCAGGCCGCCGCGGTCCAGCACCATCTGCGCCGCCTTCATACGGTACTTTACGTCGTAGCGCGTGCTTGTCAGAACATCCTCGATGAAATTCACCGCCGCCACAGTCGCCGCCTGCATCCGCGACTTCGCTTCCTCCAGTATCGCCGCTTGCACCTTCGGGTCATGCGCCAGCCGGTGCCCTGTCACCTTCAGCGTGATCGCGTCGCCGTCATACCCGGCAAACTTCGCAGCACGACGATGATTTTTCCGGCCGCCCAAATCCAGCAACGCAATCACAAAAAGACGCTGCCGCTCATTCAGCGCCTTCATCGCCGGACCAAGTTTTGTCTCGGCCGGTAAAAAATTGGCCAGGGCGATTTTCTCTACAGGCAGGGCTTTCGGTGCTGGCATTTCGGCAGGTTAGTCCATTTCAGGCAAATTGCGCCAGCTTTTTCAACTTTTCCACGTCAAGATGGCACTTTCTGCACAACCAGCGCACTTCAAGAGCCTTTTCGTAGTCGTCGTGGTGCTTCTCGCTTCGCTCAGAACCGCACCGCTCGCACGGCTGTTTCATCAGCAGCCCGCGCCTCTGGTACACGTTCGCCTTCGAGCGGGCATCCGCCGCCTTTTTCGCCTCGGCGTCAAAGTGGCGATATGCCGGCCGCGTATCCCTCATCTGCTCCGCATGGCACTTCGAACAGTACGAAGCCGGCCGCGTATGCCCAGCATCACGAAATCGCGAATGTTCCACGTGACAGCGGCTGCACTTGAATACCATAATCAGCAGCATAGACCACGTTATAGTGGAACGTCAAGCGCTTCACAGTTCCGCCCAAAATTTCACAGCAGAGCGCGAAAGAGCGAGAGGACGGACTTCACTCGCACACGCCCGCGGTTCGGGGGTACGCCCCACCCCACCCCGGTCTTTTCGAGGGCTCGCGTGCGCGCGATCGGCGAGGCATAGCATAATAATCAGTGACTTACGATTTAACATAATGCACATATTAGAATGTGCACTTGCACATCGCATGCAATCAATGGCTTGCGTGCTCTCGATGTGCTGCGCCTGGCTTGTTGCGCGTGCTGCAGTGCGCCATGATGTGCTGTTCTGCAGTGTTTGCGCCTCGATGCTGCCGGCAGTAAGTGCACTGGCTCGCGCCTGGATGTCTTTGCCGCCTCTCGATGTTGACACCGTGACACCTGGCGGGCTGTTGTGCTGTTGGCTGAGTGTTTAGCCTGGCCAGGTGTTGACGTGTGCGAGGTGTTGCGCCTGGCCTGCTGCGATCGGCTGCAGCTGCCGCGGCTGGCAAAGGTCAAAGGCTTTGAGATAGATCAAGGTCAGAACCTGCTACCTGGCCGGCAGAGTCTCGATGCTGCGACCGATCGAGCCGGCAGGAAGGCGAGCTCTTGCGGCTGGTGTTGACCTTGACTTATATCAATGGGGTTGCTGTTGCTTTTCTGCTTGGAATAGTGCTGCCATGGCGGATAGAGTTATCCACAGAGTTATCCACAGGTTAGCGGATTGTTTCAACTGGTTTTTTGCCAGTTATCCACAGGATCCTGTTTTGACCGTATTTGCCTTAGATCTCCCTCGGTTTGGTCCACGCTGGGCCCAGGCTGCCGGCGCCGCGGTGCGGTTGCCGTCCTGGCTGCAGCGCTTGCTCTCGTTGGTCAGTCAAGCCCAGGCATAGCAGTCCCGGGCTCCCTTGCGGAGATCGTGAAGCAGGCTAGATTGTGGGGTTGTTCAGTATGTCACCTCTCGCACAGTGAAGGCGCCGACAGGGTGCGAGCCCTGCCGGCGACCTGGGACAAACATACTACAAGCACAGCAAGGCGAAGACTACCGCGCGATTTCCCTCGATGTCAAGCCCCGGGCTGACGTTTTGCGGCAGTGAGTGCCGCGTATGGTCACTTTTACCTGATAGGGCAAGACGCATGCCAGTCTAGCATTGTGCACGTATCATGTTGATCTGTTACGATTATTCGCCTGTTTTTGGCCTTTGGTGCGTTTCTTGCATGGTATAGGGTCCACCCTCCAATTTCTGAAAGGATCCAGCCATGAGCGCAAACCGCAACCTGTTCACAGAATCGACGCTGCAGGACTACGACCGCATGATTTTCCGCGAGCCGGGCGCCGCCTTCGATGATGCGATCGCCGCGGGCAGGCTTTCCGCTGACCGCCAGGCGCCGAACTTCGCCGGGCTCTATATGTACATGGGTACCGTCGACGGCGTCGACACTTTCAAGCACAAAGACACGCGCCGCTATCTGGCGCCGGCTGCCGCGGCTGTTGTCTCGATGCTGGCGCCGGCTGCCAGCTGGGCGCACGACATGCACGGCTTGACGCACGACCATGCCAGCGGCGCCTGGCTGTTGCTCGCCTGGGCTGTTGCAGCTGCTGCAGTGTATGCCTGGGACGTGTGGACCGATCGCGCCGACTGATTGCCCATCCGATGCGGACCGGGCAACCGGCGGCCGCATCGAATGCGCAATACCGCGCAGACAACGCAAGAGGATCAAAGACCATGACGACCACAACGAAAGGGAGCGCGGCCGCGGCGGATGTTGCCGCACTGCTGCGCGCCCGCAATCCGCTAATCTGGATCACCACCCGCGAAGAGGCGCGCACCGAGCGCCTGCTGATGGAATCCGCGCAGGCTGCGAACTACGCCCCGGTTTTTTGGGACTGTGCCAGCGGCATAACCGACTACGCCGGCAAGGTGATCGACGCCAGCTGTACCGATCCCGCCCAGGTGCTCGCCGCGGTTCGCGACTCCAGCCGGCGACAGGTTTGGATACTGCGCGACCTGCCGCCCTGGCTGAAAGATCCGACCGTTTCGCGGGCACTGCGCACCCTGGCCAGGCAGCTGACCCAGGCGCCGCGCGACGAAGCCCGGGCCGTCATCTTGCTGACGCCATCTAGCGAAATCCCGGCCGAGATCGCCGGCCATGCGATCGCGATAGCCTGGCCGTTACCCGATCGCCAGGAGATCGCCGACATTCTCGACGCCGCGATCGCCAGCCTTCCGGACGACATCCGCGCGGGCGCCGCGCCGAACGGAACCCGCGATGCTGCCATTGATGCAGCTGTCGGGCTAACCGCTGAAGAGGCGCAAGCCTGCTATGCAAAATCGCTGGTATCGACGCTCCGCATTGACCCTGCCACAGTAAGCCAGGAGAAAAAGCGCGTAATATCTCGCGAGAAGGTGCTGGAATGGGTTGACCCGATAGCCGGCGGGCTCGATGCAGTCGGCGGCCTGGAAAACCTGAAAGCCTGGCTGCAGGCTCGCCGCGCCGCATTCGGCGCCCGGGCTCGCGCCTATGGACTTCCGGCGCCGAAAGGCGCGCTGCTGGTAGGCGTGCCCGGCTGCGGCAAATCGTTGACCGCGAAAGCAATCGCGGCCGCCTGGGGCATG
>CAIXAY010000352.1 GCA_903917505.1 uncultured beta proteobacterium
AGATCCGCTCCTACGTGCTCGACCAGTCGCGCATCAAGGACCTGCGCACCAACGTCGAAGTCGGACATACGCAAAGCGTGCTCGACGGCGACCTCGACCAGTTCATCGAAGCCTCCCTGAAACAGGGCGTCTGAAGCCCGCCCACCATTCCTCACTGATTGCGAGACACCATGTCCGAAGAACAGAACGCTCCGGCCGCCCAGCAGGACGAAAACCACATCATTGCCGAACGCCGCGCTAAGCTCGCCGAATGGCGCGCCAGCGGCAAAGCCTACCCGAACGATTTCTCGCGCGAGAATACCGCCGGCAAGATCGCCGAAGTCTATGCCGAAAAATCGGGCGAAGAACTCGAAGCCGCGTCGGTCGAGGTCAAGGTCGCCGGACGCGTCATGCTCAAGCGCGTCATGGGCAAGGCCTCGTTCATCAGCATCTCGGACGTCTCCGGCCGCATCCAGCTTTACGTCGCCCGCGACAAGGTCGGCGAAGAAACCTACACGGCGTTCAAGCGCTGGGACATCGGCGACATCGTCGGCGCCGTCGGCACGCTGTTCCGCACCAAGACCGGCGAACTCACCGTGCAGTGCGCGGAGATCCGCCTGTTGTCAAAATCGCTGCGCCCGCTGCCCGAGAAGTTCCACGGCCTCTCGGACCAGGAACAGAAGTACCGGATGCGTTATCTCGACCTGATCATGAGCGAGCAGTCGCGCTTCACCTTCGTCGCGCGCAGCCGCATCGTCCAGTCGCTGCGCAACTACATGACGGCGCATGCCTTCCTCGAAGTCGAAACGCCAATGATGCACCCGATTCCCGGCGGCGCTTCGGCGCGCCCGTTCAAGACGCACCACAACGCGCTCGACATGGAACTCTTCCTGCGCATCGCCCCCGAGCTGTATTTGAAAAAGCTCGTCGTCGGCGGTTTCGAGAAGGTCTTCGAAATGAACCGGAACTTCCGCAACGAGGGGATGAGCCCGCGCCACAACCCCGAGTTCACGATGATGGAGTTCTACGAGGCCTACTCCGAATGCCGCATGGTGATGAACTTTACCGAAGGACTGCTGCGCCACGCGGCGCGCGAGGCGCTCGGCACCGAGGTGTTCAGCTACCAGGGACGCACGCTCGACCTGTCGAAGCCCTTCGACCGGCTGAGCATGGTCGAAGCGGTCATGAAATACCACCCGCAATACACCGCAGCGCAGTTGAACGACGGCGAATGGCTGGCGCAAAAGCTCACGGCGATGAAGGCCGACGTCAAGAAAGGCATGGGCCTCGGCACGCTGCAGTTGCTGATGTTCGAAGAGACGACCGAAGCCGAGGTCTGGGACCCGACCTTCATCGTCGACTACCCGGCCGAAATCAGCCCGCTGGCGCGCTGCAGCGACACCAAGCCGGGCATCGCCGAACGTTTCGAACTGTTCATCGTCGGCCGCGAAATCGCCAACGGCTTCTCCGAGCTCAACGATCCGGAAGACCAGGCGGCGCGCTTCCTCGAGCAGGCCAAGGCCAAGGACGCCGGCGACGAGGAAGCGATGTTCTACGACGCCGACTACATCCGCGCGCTCGAATACGGCCTGCCGCCGACCGGCGGCTGCGGCATCGGCATCGACCGGCTGGTCATGCTGCTGACCGATTCGTCGAACATCCGTGACGTCATTCTTTTTCCACAAATGCGCCCTGAGTGATGCGCCGCACGGCGCATCACGAAGAAGTGCCCTCGGGGTACGCCTCGA
>CAIXAY010000353.1 GCA_903917505.1 uncultured beta proteobacterium
ACGGCATTCCGTGGCTCGAATACAACTTCTTCGGGCCGACCAAGATCAAGGAGTCGCTGCGCAAGATCGCCTCCTTCTTCGACGACACGATCAAGGAAGGCGCCGAGCGCGTCATCGAGAAATACACGCCGGCGATGGACGAAGTGATCGCCAAGTTCAAGCCGCGTCTGCAGGGCAAGAAGGTCATGCTCTACGTCGGCGGCCTGCGCCCGCGCCACGTCGTCGGCGCCTACGAGGACCTCGGCATGGAAGTGATCGGCACCGGCTACGAGTTCGCGCACAACGACGACTACGACCGCACGATGAAGGACATGGGCGACGCGACGCTGATTTACGACGACGCCACCGGCCACGAGCTCGACGAATTCGTCAAGACCATGAAACCCGACCTGATCGGCTCCGGCATCAAGGAAAAGTACGTCTTCCACAAGATGGGCTTCCCCTTCCGCCAGATGCACTCCTGGGATTACTCCGGCCCCTACCACGGCTACGACGGCTTCGCCGTCTTCGCCAAGGACATGGACCTGACGCTGAACAATCCCTGCTGGAAGATGCTCAAGGCGCCCTGGACGCAGCCACCGGCAGTTGTGGAGGAAGCGAAGGCCGCCTAAGGCAAGTTGATTAAGTACGTATTCGTCATTCCGGCGAAAGCCGGAATCCAGTAAAGGCCACGAACTGGACACCGGCCTGCGCCGGTGTGACGAAGTTCGGATTTCCCCTCACTTTCTGTTCGCGTCCACAAATGGCTGGCCGGGCAAAGGAGATGAAGATGCAAGCCGCAGAAAAGATCAAACCCTGTTTCCCCCTGTTCCGCGACGACAACTACAAGGACTCGATCGCCAACAAGCGCGAACGGTTCGAGGAAACCCACAGCAAGGAGAAGATCGCCGAGACCTTCGCGTGGACCACCTCGCTCGAGTACCAGGAGCTCAACTTCAAGCGCGAGGCGCTCACCATCAACCCGGCCAAGGCCTGCCAGCCGCTCGGCTCGGCGCTGTGCGGCCTGGGCTTCCACAAGACGCTGGTGTACATCCACGGTTCGCAGGGCTGCATCGCCTATTTCCGCACCTACTTCAACCGCCACTTCAAGGAGCCGGTGGCGATCATCGCCGACTCGATGACCGAGGACGCGGCGGTGTTCGGCGGCCAGAAGAACGTCCATGAAGGCCTCGCCAACGCCAAGGCGCTCTATGACGCCGAGATGATCGTGATGTCGACCACCTGCATCGCCGAAGTCATCGGCGACGACCTCAACGCCTTCATCGGCAACGCGCGCAAGGAAGGCACCGTGCCGCAGGACTTCCCGATTCCCTTCGCGCATACGCCGTCCTTCGTCGGTTCGCATGTGACCGGCTGGGACAACATGTTCGAAGGCATCATGCGCTACTTCACGCTGAACACGATGGAGGGCAAGGCGCCGGGACAGAACGGCAAGATCAACATCGTTCCGGGCTTCGAAACCTACCTCGGCAACTTCCGCGTCATCAAGCGCATGTTGAAGGAGATGGACGTCGATTACACCTTCCTCTCCGACCCCGAGGAAGTGCTCGATACGCCGGCCGACGGCACCTTCAGCATGTACGCCGGCGGCACCACGCAGGACGAGGTCAAGGATGCGCCGAACGCGTACAACACCTTCCTGCTGCATCCGCTCGAACTCGACAAGACGCGCAAGTACGTCGAAAGCACCTGGAATCACGAAGTCCCGAAGCTGGAAATTCCGATGGGCGTCGAGTGGACCGATGCCTGGCTGATGAAGGTCTCCGAAGTCACCGGCAAGCCGATTCCGGCCTCGCTGACCAAGGAACGCGGCCGTCTCGTCGACATGATGACCGACTCGCACGCCTGGCTGCACGGCAAGAAGATGGCGCTCTACGGCGACCCGGATTACTGCATGGGCATGACCAAGGTGCTGATGGAATTCGGCTGCGAGCCGACGCACATCGTCTGCAACAACGGCAGCAAGCGCTGGAAGAAATCGATGGAAGCGCTGCTCGCCAGCTCGCCCTACGGCGCCAGCGCCAAGGTCTATCCGGGCGCCGATCTGTGGCACTTGCGCAGCCTGTGCTTCACCGACAAGCCGGATTTTCTGATCGGCAACAGCTACGGCAAGTACATCCAGCGCGACACCCTGCACAAGGGCAAGGAGTTCGAAGTTCCGCTGATCCGCATCGGCTTCCCGATCTTCGACCGGCATCACCTGCACCGCATGACGACGCTCGGTTACGAGGGCGCGATGTACATCCTCACGACGCTGACCAATGCCGTGCTCGAGAACCTGGACGACAAGACGCGCGGGATGGGGACGACCGACTACAACCACGATTTGGTGAGGTAATGGCCAACATCATGATCCGCCGCGGCGACAAGGGCTATGTCTTCTACATGCCCAAGCGCGACATCGAGGACAGCATCGTATCGATGCAGTTCGACACCCCGGAGAAGTGGGGCGGCGAGATCCGGCTGGGCAACGGCGGCCTCTACTACATCGAGCCGCAGGCGGCGCCGGAGAGGCTGCCGCTCTCGGTGCGCGCGCGCCGCATCGATGGGGTCGAATAGCCGGCCGGCACGAATTGAACGAAGCACATTGAAAGGAGAAGCATCGTGGCAATGAAAATCACGCAAGCGGAATGTACGTCCTGTGGCGATTGCGTTCCGGTCTGCCCGACCAAGTCGATCACCGACAAGGGCGGCATATTCAAGATCAACAAGGACACCTGCACCGAGTGCGAGAACGAGGCCGATTCGCCCAAGTGCGTCGATGCCTGCCCGGCCGGCGAAACCTGCATCGTGTACCTCTAGCGTGCCGGCCGGGGAGAATTTCTCATGACTCAATTCATGTCCCAGGCGATGACGCGTGAAGCGGCGCTGCGCATCGGGCTCGCGGCGCGCGAACTGGACGATGTCGGCGTCAGCGTCCTGGTTCAGGCGCTCGCGGCGAAACTGGGACTGCCGCTGACCGAGGCCCGGCTCGCCGAGGTCACCGTCGGCGACCTGCGCGAAATCCTGGCCGGCGACGCGCATGCCGACGAGAACTGTAGCGTCGGCGTCAGCGAGGAAAACCTCAAGCGCGCCGTGCGCGTGATGTGGGGCGAAGGCGTCGCCGGCAGCGATCTGCCGCCGCTCGACCCCTATCGCGACGGCGACATGCCCGGCTCGATCCGCGTCGCCTGCGCGTCGAACAACGACCAGGAGATCGACGGCCATTTCGGCTCATGCGAGCGCTTCCTGATCTATCAGGTCGCGCCGGCGGAACTGCGCCTGCTGGCCGTTCGCCCGACGCTCGCCGCCGATTATGCCGACGATCGCAATGCCGCGCGTGCCCGGCTGATCGCCGATTGTCAGGTCGTCTACGTGCAGTCGATCGGCGGACCGGCAGCGGCCAAGGTCGTTCGTGCCGGCGCGCATCCGGTGAAGGTGCCGCTTGCCGGACCGGCCCGCGACATTCTCGCGCGCCTGCAGGAAACCCTCAGAAAGCCACCGCCGTGGCTGGCCAAGGTCATGGGCGTCAAAGCCCACTCCCTTGCCAAGTATGCCGAAGACATGACGGAGCCGGGGTGAGCGCAGTGACGATAGACGCCGCACTGATGGCGAAGGTCCTCGACCAGGTGGAGATTCGCACCGGCCAGCGCGGCGACGAACTGGTCACCCAACTGCGCGCGGCTTTCCCCGGAATCCATTTCTCCGTATGCAGCGACGACGACATGCCGCCGCGGCTGGCTGCGGCCGCCGAAAACGCGCTCTGCCGCCTCTACTACGTCGATTCGGCCGACCATTGCCTGCGCCTGAGCAGTGAAGCGGCAGGGGCGACCGGACTCGTGGTGGCCCTGCTCGACCAGGACGAAGACTCATGAACATCGCGACGGCGCCTTCGGCGCGATTCAAGGATCTTGCCCATGCGCTGGCCGAAATGTGCGTGCGCGTGCCGGTTTCCGTCGGCGCGGCGGGGCTGGCCAGGGAAGTGACGCGCCTGTCGCCGCAACTGTTTTTTCGCGATGTGCTGAGCCGCGGCGGCTGGTATCGCCTTGGCGGGGTCATCGACAAGTCCGGGCAACGCCTTTCCGACGACCTGGCGCGCTGGATGGAGGCTGAGCTGGCGACCCGCGGCGATGATCTTCATGCGCTTGTCGAGGATTATGCGGCGAGCGGAATCAGAGCCACGCGCATGCTCGGCAAGACACATTATCTCGTCGCCTCGACCGGATCCCTGCCCAGCGAATTTCTGCAAGTCGAGATCGAGGAGCTGCAGGAAGTCGTCGGCCACGAACTCTTTTCCAGCGCCGTTCCTGGCAGCCTCGAGGAACTCATGGATCCGCCGCGACCGGAAGCGGTTAACGCGGCGGCGGTGCCGCTCGGCGCGGCGCTCTTTGCGCTGCGCCGGGTCACCGACCTTGCCGAATTTCTCGAGCGCATGGCGGCCCAGAAGCCGGAGGCGCAAACAGTGCATCGTTTCTTTACCGCCTGGCAGTCATGCAGCGCCGGCCTAGCCACGCGATTCAGCAGTCATTGGATTGTTGCCGTGCGCGAATACCTCGATCGCTACCACCAGTCCATCCTGCAGGCGACGCCGGTTGTACCGGCTCGCATTTCCTGGACACGGTTTTGCAACTCAGGCCGCCTTTCGTATGGCATAAGCCTGGCGGGCTTCAAGGGGTGACATGAAGTCCAGTTTTTCCAAACG
>CAIXAY010000354.1 GCA_903917505.1 uncultured beta proteobacterium
ACCATCGCGTCACTGACGGCCAGCAATACGGCCAAGTTCACGACGGTGGACTGCACCGCGTTCACGACGCAGGCGATCGTGGCCTTCAGCACCTCGTCGATCGTCAATCTGTCGACTCTACAGATATCGCAACTGACGACAGCGCAGTTGGGCGGCCTCACGACTTTCGCCATGTCTGCTTTGTCAGCTCTTTTCTTGGCGAAACCTGGCGCCCCCTAACCGCCATATTTATTGGAGACCACCATGAAGAAGATCATCGCCATCGCTGGGGTGCTGTCCGTTGCCGTCGCGCTCGCGATCGGTTCGGCTTCCCTGCTCCATGCCGCGACGCCCCAGGGCAACACCTATGTCGCCGTGCCGCCGCAGGTGCAGAGCAGCAATCTGACCGATCTGTTCCAGGACATCCCCCAGGGGATTCCGAGCGCCCAGAGCGTCTACATTAGCCTGACCAACCTGCGCTCGGCGATTCTCGGCAGCGCGATCTCGCACAACGGCACGCCAACACTGACCAGCTGCGTCACCGGCAGCGGCACGATCGTTGGTACCGACTACGCCTTCATCCTCACGGGCGGCAGCACGGCCAGCACGTCCTGCGTGGCAACATTTGCTGTGGCCTACGCGACGACACCCGTGTGCATCGTGGCTTCGCAGACGGCTCCCGGCACCACGACGCCCTCCTACACCGTATCGACGACTGCCGTGACGATCACGCAGGCCAGCAATTCCAGCGAGGTCTATGACGTGGTCTGCATCGCCCAGCCCGGCGGCTGATCAGTCGTGCCGCCCGTATCTCAAGCACAGCGACGCTTAATGTACGCGGCGGCGTCGAGCCCCAAGGGCGTCGGCGGCGTGCCGAAGAAGGTGGCGCAGGAATTCGTGGCCGCCGATCGGCCGGGAAAATTGCCCGAGACGGCAAAGCCAAAGCGCAAGTCTCTCTACCGCGAGAAGGTGTGACCATGGCCAAGAAGAAAAGGTGGATCCAGGGTGCACTTGAAGGCGTCAAGGGTCACCCCTTCGCAGCCAAAGCCAAAGCGGCAGGCGAGACGACGCGCCAGTTCGCGGCGGAAAAGGCCGATGCGCCTGGCAAGGTGGGTGCCGAGGCACGGCTCGCGCAGACCTTGATGGGCATGCACAAGCCACGGGAGAAGCCGAAAGGCCGCTCCCTCTACAGGAGTTGAGGACCATGGCCGAAGAAACGAAGCCCAAGCGCAAGAGCCTCTATTCCGCAATGGTGTCCAAGGAAAAGCCGGAGGTCAAGGAGCCCGAGAAGAAGCCGGAATCGAAGTCCGAGTCCAAGGCTGAAACCACCGGGATGCTCGGCCGCCACATGGTCGAACTCAAGGACCTGGCCAAGCGGCACGAGGACCAGCGGCGTGACATGCACGGCACGCACCGTGAAGAGCACCGCACGCTGACCATGAAGCACGCTGGCGAAATGACCGAGATGAAGGACGGCGATCACCACGGCATGGTCAAGATGCATCGTCGGCACGAGGAAGAACATCGCGCGATGCACGCGCGACACCACGCGGCGCACGCCGAGATGTCGAACCGGCATATGGCCGAGCGCCATGCCGCGCACACCGCGCAGGAAGCCGAGATGATGAATGCTGTCCCCGCTGCTCCAGGCGCCGGTACGGCCACGGCACCGGGTGGCGTTGCTGCCCCAGCCGCTCCCCAGCCTGGAACGATGTAGGCGATAGCCATGCTTCCTCCCGTGATGCAGTCCATGGAACTGGATGATGAGGACAAGCTTGACCAAGCGATGCCCATGCCGATGGATCGGCCTGAATTTCCTTGCGGCTTGCGTATCTGCCTCCTGGAGCGCGACCTCGAAAAGCTTGGGCTTGACCATCGCGATGCCGTGATCGGTGGCGTCTTCCATGGTCATTTCATGGCCCGGGTGACCCACCTGAGCGAAGGCCGTGTGGAGGCGCAGATCGAAATGCTGTCGATCGAGAGCGAGGACGAGGAAAATGAAGAAGCTGATGACGAATAGCCGGCGCTTCATTCCATTGCTGCTGGCCGCCGTCATGGCGGCTTTTTTTGTG
>CAIXAY010000355.1 GCA_903917505.1 uncultured beta proteobacterium
AGTTGCTCCAGTTTCTGGTATCGCGCGTCTTCTTTGTCCATGCCATTTCGATACCAGAAATGATAATAAGTTCAATCTTTATATTGCCGAGTCAATAGTTCATTCGAGATTCTATTGTCAGGTAACAATCACACGGATTCACCAGTTGGGTTCGCGCTCCGGCGTCGCCGTGATTCGATGAATCGAAAGGTCGGCGCCGTCGAATTCTTCTTCGCGGTCGAGGCGCAGGCCGATGGTCGAGCGGATCAGCAGATAGACCGCCGTACTGCCGATCAAGGCGATGGCGATGGCCAGCGCGGTCATCAGCAACTGCGGCATGAAGGCGATGCCGCCGGCGCCACCGAGTGCGCTTTGCCCGAAGATGCCGGCGGCGATTCCGCCCCACGCGCCGCACAGCCCGTGCAGCGGCCAGACGCCGAGCACGTCGTCGATCTTCCAGCGGTTCTGGGTCAGCGTGAACATGGAGACAAAGAGGCCCGCGGCAATTCCGCCGACCAGCAAGGCACCGATCGGATGCATCACGTCTGAACCGGCGCAGACGGCGACCAGGCCAGCGAGCGGGCCGTTGTGCACGAAGCCGGGGTCGTTCCTGCCGGCGACCAGCGCCACCAGCGTGCCGCCGACCATGGCCATCAGCGAGTTGATCGCGACCAGGCCGGAGATCTTGTCTAGGGTCTGCGCGCTCATGACGTTGAAGCCGAACCAGCCGACCGTGAGTATCCACGCGCCGAGCGCGAGGAAGGGAATCGACGACGGCGGGTGCGCGGAGATCCGCCCCTCCTTGGTGTAGCGCCCATGCCGTGCGCCGAGCAAGAGCACGGCCGGCAGCGCGATCCAGCCGCCCATCGCATGCACCACGACGGAACCGGCGAAGTCGTGGAACTCGGCGCCATAGTGCGCGAGCAGCCAGGCCTGGATGCCGAAGGCCTGGTTCCAGGCGATGCCTTCGAAGAAGGGATAGATGAAGCCGACGATCACGAAGGTGGCGATCATTTGCGGGTTGAAGCGCGCGCGCTCGGCGATGCCGCCCGAAACGATGGCTGGAATCGCCGCCGCAAAAGTCAGCAGAAAGAAGAATCGGGTCAGTTCATAACCGTTCTTCTGCATCAGCGTCTGCGCGCCGGAGAAGAAATCCACGCCATAGGCGAGCGTATAGCCGATGAAGAAATAGGCAATCGTCGACACCGAAAAGTCGACGAGAATTTTGACCAGCGCATTGACTTGATTCTTCTTGCGCACCGTCCCCAGTTCGAGAAAGGCAAAGCCCGAATGCATCGCCAGCACCATGATGCCGCCGAGCAGAATAAATAGTACGTCGCTTCCCGATTTGACCGCTTCCATGCCGCCTCCCCCAAAATGAACCGGGGCAAGCATGCAAGCTTCGTTCCAGATGCCGGTATCAAGCCAATTCAAGCACTTGCGATTTCTCGTCGACGCTCACCGCACCAGCGCAGTGCATCGCCGGATTTTTGGCCCCACAATGGATCATTCTCGCGACCCGTCTTTCGCTCGTCGTCACTTTGGTGCGAGACCGGGCGGCAGGAGCACCCACATCTGCCCTTGCTGCTTCATCCGGCCGGCCTGCTGGCCGGCATCGTCGCCAAAGCCCCAGAAGAAATCGGCGCGCACGACGCCGCGAATGGCGCCGCCGGTATCCTGCGCCAGCATCAGCCGACGCAAGGGCGTCGCGGAATTGGGCTGCGTCGTGGACAGGAACACCGGCGCGCCAAGCGGCGTGTAGCGCGCATCGACGGCGATGCTGCGTTCGGGCGTCAGGGGCACGCCGAGCGCACCTTGCGGTCCTTCGTCGCCGAACGCCGGCACTTCGCGGAAGAAGACGTAACTCGGATCGCTGTTGAGCAGATCAGCGAGCCGCGCCGGGTTGGCCCGCGCCCAGGCCTGGATTCCCTGCATCGACGCCTGCTCGGGCTTGAGTTCGCCGCGCTCGATCAACACGCGGCCGACCGAATGGTAGGGATGGCCGTTCTGGTCGGCATAGCCGATGCGCACCAGTTGCCCGTCGGGCAGGCGCACACGGCCCGAACCCTGGATCTGCAGGAAGAAGAACTCAACGGCGTCATCCACCCAGAGCAATACCTTGTCGGCATAATCACCTTCGCGTTTGACGATCTCCGCCCGCGAGTAATAGGGAACGACCTTGTTGCCCTGCAGGCGGCCGCGCAGGCGCATATTCTTCAGTTCCGGCGCGACTTCGGAGAGATCGACGGTCAAAAGATCGGGCGGCACGCCGAGCACCGGTTGCGCATAGGTCGCGCTCTGAGTGCGCGAGCCGCGCAGCAAGGGTTCGTAATAACCGGTCACCATGCCGCTCGTCGTCGCGTCGGGATTGGTCAGCAGATAGGGCGCGAAGCGCGCTTCGAAGAACGCGTGCAGCGTTGCATTGTCGGTCGCGGCAATGCCTTTCGCTTCTTCGCAGGCCGCGCGCCAGAGCAGCCATTGCGCGCGGCTCGCGAAGCCGCGGCACGATTGCAGGAAGGCCGGCCAGGCGGCGGCAAGGTCGTCGTCGGCCCAGCCCGGCAAATCGCTCCAGCGCGCTGCCTGCATCGGCTTTGCCGGCGGCGTCACCGGCGGCGGCGCCGGACACTGCACGCAAACCGCGCAGACGGGGCAGAGTGGTGGCGCAAGCGGCGTTGCGGCGGGTTCCTTGACCGTGGCGCAGCCGGCGATCAACACGACGACGAGGAGCAGAGCAGGCAGGACGCACGATGCGGGTTGGCTTTTGCACATGGTTTGGCTAAAGTAACGAGTTTTCATACCGACCGAGTATAGCGCCCCGATGAACGAAGCCAACCCGCAACTCGCCAGTTTTCTTGCGCGCGCCGAAAGTCTGCTGGCGCGCATCGAGCCCTTGTTGCCGCCGGCATCGGCGGCGCCGGACTGGAATTGCGCGATCGCCTTTCGCTGGCGCAAGCGCCGCGAAGCCGGCTATCTGCAGCCGATCACGCGGCCCTCGACGATACACCTCGCCGACCTGCAGGACATCGACGAGCAGAAGACGCGCATCGACATCAACACGCGCCAGTTCGTCGCCGGCAAGCCGGCCAACAACGTGCTGCTCACCGGCACGCGCGGCTCGGGCAAGTCCTCGCTGATCAAGGCGCTGCTCAACGAATACGCGGCGCAGGGCCTGCGCGTCATCGAAGTCGAGAAGAGCGATCTCATTGACCTGCCCGACATCGTCGCACTCGTCGAAAGCCGGCCCGAGCGCTTCATCATTTTCTGCGACGATCTTTCCTTCGACGCCGGCGACGCGACCTTCAAGGCATTGAAAGTCGTCCTCGACGGCTCGATCGCGTCGGCGCCGGACAACGTGCTGATCTACGCCACCTCGAACCGCCGCCACCTGATGCCCGAATATTTCGCCGAGAATCTCGAAAGCCATCGCGTCGGCGAAGAGATCCATCCGGGTGAAGCCGTCGAAGAAAAAATCTCGCTCTCGGAGCGCTTCGGTCTCTGGCTCTCTTTCTATCCCTTCGACCAGGACGCGTATCTCAACATCGTCGCCCACTGGCTCAAGTCCTTCGGTTGCGGCCAGGCCGAAATCGCCCGCGCCGAGCGCGCCGCGCTCAACTGGGCGTTGATGCGCGGTTCGCGCAGCGGGCGCGTGGCCTGGCAGTTCGCCAAGGACTGGGCCGGCACGCACCAGCGCAAGATCGCGCGCGCCAAGCCCGGCAAATGATCGTCGAGGTCGCCGCCGCCATCCTCCTGCGCGACGGCGAATTCCTGCTGGCGCAGCGACCGCAGGGCAAAGTCTATGCCGGTTACTGGGAATTCCCCGGCGGCAAGGTCGAGCCCGGCGAGACGCTGCGTGAGGCCTTGCAACGCGAATTGCACGAAGAGCTGGGCATCGTCATCGACGAGGCTTGTCCGTGGCTGTCGCGCGAGTTCAGCTACCCGCACGCCGACGTTCGCCTCAAATTCTTTCGCGTGAATTCGTGGCGTGGCGAAATCGCGCTGAGCGAGCACAGCGGTCTGGTGTGGGTGAAAATCGGAGCAGCGCCCTCGGTCGCCCCGGTGCTCCCCGCCAATGGCCCGATTCTGCGGGCGCTCGCACTGCCCACGTTCTATGCCCTGACCAACGCCGCCGAGAACGGCATTGCCGCCGAATTGACGCGGCTGGAAAACGCCCTGGCCGGCGGCCTGCGGCTGATCCAGCTGCGCGACAAGACCCTGCCGCAGAGCGAACGCCGGCGCTTCGCCGCGGCGGCAATGGAACTGGCAAGAAAGCACGGAGCCACCGTGCTGGTCAATGACGATGAGGACCTGGCGCGTCAGGTCGGTGCGCATGGGCTGCACATCTCATCCGCCCGGCTCATGCAGACGGGTGGTCGGCCGCCTTTCGATTGGGTCGCAGCATCGTGCCACACCGCCGGGGAGCTGGCGCACGCGGCGGCGCTGGGGCTCGATTTCGCCCAGCTCAGCCCGGTGCTGCCGACGCCCAGCCACCCGCAGGCGAGCGGCATGGGATGGGATGAATTCGCGCGCCTCGTCGAGCGCTCGCCGCTGCCGGTGTTTGCGCTCGGGGGAATGCGGCCGGGGATGCTGGCGACCGCCTGCGCCCATGGCGCGCACGGGATTGCCCTGCTGCGCGGCTGGGGTTCCCAGAAGACAGAGGACAGAGGACAGAGGACAGCGTAGGACTGCTACTCGGTCTTCGGTGGTTCGGAGAGGGGGTCGTTGCTTTCCTGCACGGGAATGCGGTAGGACTCCGACGCCCGGGCGCCGAGGTCGATCAGCTTGCAGCGTTCCGAACAGAAGGGACGAAACTTATTGGCCGGGTCCCACACGGCCTCGGCACCGCATTGCGGACAACGCACTCTGGTCGCGCTCTTGGCCATTCAAAGATTGCAGAAGATCATGTCGAAGGGGACGTCGACGCCATTGTCGCTATGGCGCGGCCGGTGCGAACTGTCCGGCCGGATGAAGCGAATGTTCAATGCATACTTGTTGGCGCTGATCTCGGGAATGAAGGGCACTTGCAGCTTGAGCGAAATACGCACCATCTGCGAGCCGCTGCCGCCCAGCATCAGCTGAAACGCCCCCGCCTTGGCCACCTGGTGTTCAACGCTGCCGCTGGCGCGCAACAGCCGCAGCACGATGGCCATCGCCTCACGCAGCGGCATCAGCGGCTTCAGCCAGTTGAGCAAGGCCTCGCGCCGCGCTTCGGCTTCCTGATGCTGCCAGTAGTGGTAGGACGGCAAATCGAACTCGCAAACGCCACCGGGGATGACGGCGCGACTCTTGATGCCCATCAACCAGTCGTTCTCGCGCAAGTACTGGCCGATCTTGCCGGTCATGCCGAGCAAGGCAGCCGAGGCCTGTTCGATCTCGTAGAGCGCGCCGGAGAGGGCCTCTTCGGAAATGCTGGGATTGTTGCGAAAAACGAGGAGGCTTTGGCGCTGCCGCTCGAGTTCCTGGATCAAATCCATCTTGAGGTCGGCCCGTCCCGAGACCTCGAGAATCTCGAACAGCGTCAGCAGGACGACGTGGTGTTCGCGCGCGCCTTGTTGCTGAACGAAGTAGGCGGCTTTGTCGAATAAATCCTCCAGGCGCAACAAAGTGCGTATGCGCTCATTAAAGGGATACTCGTATGTAATCACACCGCCGCCAAGTAAGAAAACGGGAATTTGCCCGAATTCTGAGGCATTTGTCACAAAATCTCAACAGTCTGCATTAAGTTTATTTGCATCAAACTTGCGCGCGGCGAGGTCGCGGTAGAGCGGATGCAGGAGCGCGATCTGTGCGCTCAGATTCGCCAGACCTTCATTGTTTGTCAGGACATCGTCGGCTGCTGCCAATCGCTGCGCACGCGAGGCCTGCGTCGCCATGATCGCGCGCGCCTCGTCGGCCGAGAGGGCGCTGCGCGCCATGACGCGCGAAATCTGCACCGCCTCGTCGCAGTCGACGACCAGGACCCGGTCGGCAACGGTGCGAAAGGCCCCGGATTCGACGAGCAGCGGGACAACCAGCAGCACATAGGGTGAATCCGAGTCGGCGGCGGACCGGCAGCGGGTTTCGCTCGCGCGCCGGATCAGCGGGTGCAGAATGCCCTCGAGCCTGGCCTTGGCCGACGGGTCGGCAAACGCCAGGCGGCGCATCGCGGCGCGATCGAGCGTGCCGTCGCCGCGCAGCACGCTGCTGCCGAACGCGGCGACAATTGCCGGCAGGGCGGCGCCGTCCACTGCGGTGAGTTCATGGGCAATGACATCGGTATCGACCACGGCGACGCCGAGCGTGGCAAAAATTTCCGCCGCCGTGCTCTTGCCGCTGCCTATCCCACCGGTCAGGCCGACGATGAAATTCACGACGGGGAAGACACCGGGCAAGTGGCGACTTTGCTCTCGGGCAGGGTATCGGCCAGGAGTTGGCGCAGCGTCTCGGCTTGCGTCTCCGGCCCCGATATTGCCAGCGCCGCAGACGTTGGCTTGCCTTCGCGCTCGCCTATCCGCGCCGACTTGACGCCCATGCCACGCAGCATTTCGAGCCGCGCCGCGGCCGCCTCCTTGCTGGAAAACAAGCCGAGTGAAATCGCCCGGTTCCGCGGCCCGTCTTCCTGGACGATAAAGAATTCGGGAACGCCCAGTCTTTTCAGTTCGGCGGCCTTGTTCTCGGCATCGCGCCTGCTGAGCAACGGCGGAATGAAAACCCAATAGCTCGCCCGGCTTTCGATCGCCGTGCGCTGCACCTTGAAAGCCGGCAGCTTCTCGGCGAGGCGGCTTTCGACGCGCTCGGCGTCGGCGATCGACAGGTCGTTCACCTGCAGGCAGATATCGCTGACCTTTTTTTCCACCGCCTTGACCGGTTTTTCAGGCTTGATCGCGGCCGCCTGCGCCTCGTCACGCGCCAGGATTCTGATCCGGTCGGCGAGCAATTGCTGCTGCACGCGCAGGGCGTCGGGATTCGACGCCATCTCGAAGTAGCCCTGCGTCCAGGCCAGAAACATCAGGTTGGCCAGGATCAACAGGAAGACGAAGGCGCGCATGGGTCGCAGTTTCCGCTCAGGCGAACTTCGGCAGGTGTTGCAACGACGCCTTGATCGCTGCTTCCGGATAATCGAAATCTTCGAGTTCGCCGGCGAAATAGCGGTCATACGAGGCCATGTCGAAATGGCCGTGGCCTGTCAGGTTGAGCAGGATGGTCTTGGTCTCGCCACTGGCTTTGCAGCGCAGAGCCTCGTCGATGGCGGCGCGAATCGCGTGGTTCGATTCCGGCGCCGGGATCACGCCTTCGGCGTGCGCGAACATCACGCCGGCCTCGAAGGTGGCGAGTTGCGGCACCGCCAGCGCTTCGATCAGCCCTTCATGGTAAAGCTGCGAGACCAGCGGCGAAGCGCCGTGGTAACGCAGGCCGCCGGCATGAATGCCCGGCGGCATGAAGTCGTGGCCGAGCGTGTGCATTTTCATCAGCGGCGTGAAGCCCGAAGCGTCGCCGAAGTCGTAAGCATATTCGCCCTTGGTCAGCGAGGGGCAGGAACTCGGTTCGACCGCCACCAGGCGCACCGGCTTGCCATTGCGCCCGCCGGCGGCATTGTCGGCGACGAAGGGGAAAGCGATGCCGGCAAACGACGAGCCGCCGCCGCACGGCGCAAAGATGACATCGGGCCAGTCGCCGGCAAGTTCGAACTGCTTCTTGGCTTCGAGGCCGATGATCGTCTGATGCAGCGCGACGTGGTTGAGCACCGAGCCGAGCGCATAGTTGGTGTCGGCGCGCGATGCTGCCTCCTCGACGGCCTCGGAGATCGCCAGCCCGAGCGATCCCATGTTGTTGGCATCCTTGGCGAGCGCATCGCGGCCGGTCTGCGTCATCTGCGACGGGCTGGAAAAAACTTCGGCGCCCCAGGTCTGCATCATCGAGCGGCGGTAAGGCTTTTGCCGGTAGCTGACCCCGACCATGAAGACGCGCACTTCGATGCCGAACATCTGCCCGGCCAGCGCCATCGAGCAGCCCCATTGCCCGGCGCCCGTCTCGGTGGTGATGCGCTTGATCCCGGCCTGCTTGTTGTAATAGGCCTGGGCGACGGCGGTATTGGGCTTGTGCGAACCGGCCGGCGAAACGCTCTCGTTCTTGTAATAGATGCGCGCCGGCGTGCCGAGCATGGCTTCGAGCCGCGCCGCGCGCACCAGCGGCGACGGGCGCCACAGGCGATAGATTTCGCGCACCGGCTGCGGAATCGGAATCCAGCGCTCGGCCGACATTTCCTGTTCGAGAATGGCCCTCGGAAAGATCGCGCCCATCTGCTCCGGCGTCGCCGGCCGGCCATCCGGGCCGAGCGGCGGCAGCGGCGGATTGGGCATGTCGGCGACGACGTTGTACCAGTGCGTCGGAATTTCGGATTGAGGCAGAACAAAGCGCAGCGATTCCATGAGGCTCCCTAAAGTTCTTCTGTTCGAAAAAACGAAAGTATAGCGCTACGCAACACCGGCGGCAGCGCTCGCGCCGTCCCGACTAGTCCGATCAAAGCGATGCACCGAAGCGCAACAATCCTTCAAGGATCAGGTTGTCGATCAATTCGAACGGAATGCTCAGGAGCGGGGCGAGGCGTTGCGCGGCGCCGCCGGTGAGCAGACAGAGCGCTCCCGGCTCGCCGGCGATTTCGCCGAACATGCGCTCGATGGCGCCGATCTGGGCGTGCAGGCAGCCGCTGGTGATGGCATCCACGGTGTTGCGCGGCGCGCGGCAATACTGGCCGTCGGCGAGCGGCAGCTGCGCCGTGTTGCGCGCCAGCGAAGCGCGCATCAGGTCGAAGCCGGGCAGGATCAGGCCGCCGCGGAAGACGCCCGCGCCGTCGAGCCAGTCGACGGTCGTCGCCGTTCCCGCGCAGACCACCAGGCAGGCGCCGGCAACCCGCCCGCGCGCGCCGATCAGCGCCGCCCAGCGGTCGGCGCCGAGGCGCTCGGGCTGCTCGTAAGCGTTGCGCACGCCACAGGCGGCGGCGCTGCCGCGCAGCCAAAGCGGCGCTGCATGGCGGCTGCCCAGGGCCGCGGCAATTTCACTCTCGACCGCGCTGCCGGCGACGTTGCAGCCGACGACGCGCGCGGCCTCCGGCCACTGGGCGCCCAGTTCGGCCAGTTGCGCGGCCGCGCCGGTCGGCAGCGCGCCTTGCGCGACCCATGCGGCGCCGTCGTGCACGCCCCACTTGATGCGCGTGTTGCCGGCGTCGATGGCGATCAGCATGGGCGCAGTGATACATCACCGGACAGACAGCGCTGCATGCCTGCGGCGGTGCGCAGCAGCAAGGCGCCGTCGTAATCCGCGCCGCAGCAGATGCCTTCCATCTCGAGCCGGCCGTCACGCAGGACACGCACCGGCCGGTCCTGCCACGCATGGTGCGCCTGCCACTCGTCGCGAAGCACGGCAAAGCCGCCGTTCGCGAAGCGGTCGAAAACGCCGGCCAGCTTGATCAGGAGTTGCGCCAGCAGGACATCCCGTTGGGGCAGGGGCGCAATGATGCGATCGAGCGCCGCCGGCGGCAGGGCAAAGCCTTCGCCATCTTTGATATTCGACGCAAGGCTCAGATTGAGTCCGATGCCGATCACCGCGAGTGCGCTATCGGCGTCGTTCTCCAGCTCGACAAGAATGCCGCCGAGCTTGCCATCGTCATGGACGATGTCGTTCGGCCACTTCAGCCCGATTGCCGCTGCGCCGCATGTCTCGAGCGCCTGTGCGACCGCGAGGCCGACCGCCAGCGACAACCCCGACAGTCGTTCGATGCCGCCGGCAAAGCGCCACAGCACCGAAAAAGTAAGGCTGGCTTCCGGCTCCGCCAGCCAGCTGCGCCCGCGGCTGCCGCGCCCGGCCGTCTGCCGCTGCGCAACGATGACGCTGCCGGCTGGCGCGCCGCAATCGGCACGTTCAAGCAGCAGCGTATTCGTCGATTCGCACTCGGCGATCGAATCGACCGCGAAACGCCCGCGCGCTGCGCCGAGCAGCGAGGGCAGAAGCAGCGGGTTGATCAGCAGTGAAGGCGAGGCAGTCATTGGGCAGGCCACAACATAACGCCGCCATTATCGTAGAAAATTCGCCCGACCACGAAGCGCACGAAGAATATTCAGGGTGACGAACCACAATGAGCGCTTACGAGCGACGCGCTTTCATCGGCGCGGTCACCGACCCGAATCCAGCGTGCGTGCTTCGAATCGAATGAACGGATTAGCCCTGAGCGCGCTCCGCATCGTCGGCGCGCGCGGCATCGAGACCGAGTTCCTGGATCTTGCGCGTGATGGTGTTGCGGCCGATGCCGAGCGCCTGCGCCGCCTCGATACGCCGCCCGCCGGTATGCGCCAGGGCGCGGGTAATCAGGACGCGTTCGAAGTTGTCCATCAGTTTCTCGTGAACCTGGCCCTCGCCGCCCGACAGCAGGCGGTCCACTTCCATCGCCAGGCCGCTCTCCCAGTCGGACGCCGCGGCCAAGGTCACCGAGTCACGCAATTCGGCCGGCAGGTCGGCGACATCGACCTGCTGCCCGGGCGCCATGACCGTCAGCCAATGGCAGATATTTTCAAGCTGCCGCACGTTGCCGGGAAAATCGAGTGAGGCCAGATACTTGAGCGCCGCGTCGGAGAAGCGCTTGCCCTCGACGCCGAGATCCTGCGCGCTCTTCTGCAGGAAATGGCGCGCCAGGATCGGAATGTCTTCGCGCCGCTCGCGCAAGCTCGGCAGGCGCACGCGGATCACGTTGAGACGGTGAAAGAGGTCCTCGCGGAACAAGCCGTCCTTGACGCGCGCCTCGAGATTCTGGTGCGTTGCGGCGATGATGCGCACGTTGGCCTTGAGCGGCGAGTGGCCGCCAACGCGGTAGTAGTTGCCATCGGAGAGCACGCGCAGGAGCCGCGTCTGCAATTCCGATGGCATATCCCCGATTTCATCGAGAAACAGCGTGCCGCCCTCAGCCTGCTCGAAACGTCCACGCCGCTGCGCGGCCGCGCCGGTAAAGGCGCCGCGTTCGTGGCCGAAGAGTTCGGATTCGAGCAGGTCCTTCGGGATGGCCGCGGTGTTGATGGCGATGAAGGGCTTGTCCGAGCGCGGGCTGTGCCGATGCACGGCGCGCGCCACGAGTTCCTTGCCCGATCCCGATTCGCCGGTGATCATCACCGTCGCATTCGACTGGCTCAGGCGGCCGATGGCGCGGAACACCTCCTGCATCGCCGGCGCCTGCCCGAGGATTTCGGGAACCAGCCCGACTTCGCCGGCCGCACCGACCTGGTGCAAGCTCTCGTCGATCGCCCGGCGGATCAGTTCGAGCGCCTGATCGACATCGAACGGTTTGGGCAGGTACTCGAAGGCGCCGCCCTGGAAAGCCGCGACCGCGCTGTCGAGGTCCGAATACGCGGTCATGATGATGACCGGCAGCGCCGGGAAACGCAGCTTGAACTTCTTGAGCAGATCGAGCCCCGACTCGCCCGGCATGCGGATGTCCGAGACCAGGACCTGCGGCGGTTCAACGCCGAGGTCGAGTTGCGACAAGGCCTCGCTGGCCGAGGCAAAGCTCTTGAAAGGCACTTGTTCGCGCGCCAGCGTCTTTTCGAGCACCCAGCGAATCGACTTGTCGTCGTCGACAATCCAGACCGGTTTCATTGATGTTTCAGACCTCACGAAGACTATGGACTGCTTAGAGCAAATAGCTTGCCACTAAGCGCCCAAAGGCGTACCCAGCGGCAGGCGTATGGTAAAACAGGTGTAGCCGGGGCGGCTCTGGCACTCGATCGTCCCCTGGTGCTGCTGCACAAAGCTTTGCGCCAGCGTCAGGCCGAGGCCGCTGCCGCCTTCGTGGCCCGAGACCAGCGGATAGAACATGCGCTCGCGGATGTCGTCGTCAATGCCGGGGCCGTCGTCGATAACCTGCAATTCAAGCGCCAGGCGATAACGCCGCTTGGCCAGCGTGACCTGCCGCGCAGCGCGCGTGCGCAGCGTGATCTTTCCCGAGTGCGATTCGCCGCCGGATGATCGCTTGATGGCTTGCGCGGCATTGCGCGCGATATTCAAAACCGCCTGAATCAGCTGCTCGCGATCACCGACCAGCTCGGGCAGGCTGGTGTCGTAGTCGCGCTGCACGCTGAGGGTCTGCAAGAATTCGGCGTTCAGCAGGCTGCGCACCCGTTCAAGGATTTCATGGATATTGACCGGGCCCGGCTGCATCGGCCGGTGCGGCGACAGGAGGCGTTTCATCAGATCCTGCAGGCGATCGGTTTCCTTGATGATGACCTGGGTGTACTCGCGCAGTCCGGGGTTATTGAGCTCGTGTTCGAGCAGCTGCGCGGCACCGCGTATGCCGCCGAGCGGATTCTTGATTTCGTGGGCCAGATTGCGGATCAGTTCGCGGCTGGCCAGCTGGTCGGCAATCTGGCGCTCTTCGCGCGAGGCCTTGAGCTGCTGATCGATCGGCCACAGTTCGACAAGCAGCCTGGCCTCGGCGGTTTCGGTCGGATTGACCGTGCAGTTCAGATGCAACAGGACGCCGTCATTGCGTCGCAGTTCTATGCTCTGGCCGGTGTAGCTCCAGCCGTGCCTGAAGGCGTTGTCGAGGGCCTCCTGCAGGGCGCCGCGGCAATCGACGACACTGTCGAGGCGCGCTCCGGCCGCGGCCTTGCTGCTGATCGCCAGGAGATGCTCTGCGGCGGAGTTCATGTAGCGGATGGCAAAGTTCTCGTCGACCAGAATCACAGACGAGGACAGCAGATCGAGCCCGGCGAAGGGATTAGGCACGGTTTCAGGCATGCGCGACATTCATCAGTGAGCGTGCCGATCGGGCATCAGCGCAGATTGGAAATTTCTTTCTGGATGGCCTCGATATTGCGCTCGTGCAAGGCCACCTTGTCGCGAAAAGGCTGCACGCGCTCGTCGACCTTGCCGCCACTGACTCCGCCACCGCCCTTGAATTGCATGCGCTCGCTGGGCAGCACGGTGGCTTCCTGTTCAGCAAGATCCTTTTTCGCCTGTTCGAGATTTTTCTGCTCGGCGCTAAGCTCGCTTTCCAGGATGCGCCGGCGATCATTGTCGCGAGCTTTCTGGGCGTTGTCGTCCACCTTGGGGAAAGTGGACGGCGTCGGCGCCTTTGCAGCCGCTTTGGCCGCCGGAGGCGGGGCAGCAACCGCACCCAGATCCATCGCCGTGCACTTGGCGCCTTTCTCCGATGACTTGATATTGGAGAACGATTTGTGCCCGCTCTCGTCGACGCACTGGTACATGACATCCGCCTGAGCCGGCTGCGCGGCCAGGAAGAGCAATGCGATCGGAAAACATAGCCTGGGAACGTTCATCACCATCCTATCAATCGATGCGGGCGCATCCTGAGTTCAATCACCGCTAATCAGTGTATTGGATGGCCCGCTGAAATACAAACGCGCGAACTGCCGTGTCGGTGCACAAAAAAAGGACGGGCACGCCCGTCCTTTTGCTTGGCTCACGCTAAAAACGCATCAGCAGCTGTAGTACATGTCGAACTCGACCGGGTGCGTCGTCATGCGGAAGCGGGTCACTTCTTCCATCTTGAGTTCGATGTACGCGGCGATCATGTCCTCGCTGAACACTCCGCCGCGGGTCAGGAACTCATGATCCTTTTCCAGCGCGTCCAGGGCTTCGTCGAGCGAGGCGCACGGATGCGGGATCTTCATGGCTTCTTCGTAGGGCAGGTCGTACAGGTTCTTGTCCATCGGGTCGCCGGGATGGATCTTGTTCTGGATGCCGTCGAGGCCAGCCATCATCATCGCGGTGAAACCGAGGTAAGAGTTGCAGATCGGATCCGGGAAGCGCACTTCGATGCGGCGCGCCTTGTCCGAATGCACGAACGGGACGCGGATCGACGCCGAACGGTTCTTCGCCGAGTAGGCCAGGTTGATCGGCGCCTCGAAGCCCGGCACCAGACGCTTGTACGAGTTGGTGCCCGGGTTGGTGATGGCGTTCAAGGCCTTGGCGTGCTTGATGATGCCGCCGATGTAGTAGAGCGCCATCTCGGACAGGCCGGCGTAACCGCTG
>CAIXAY010000356.1 GCA_903917505.1 uncultured beta proteobacterium
CCGCTTCGGTGTCGATGCGAGCGCGGTCGCGCCGACGCCCGACCAGCAGTTCAGCTCGCAGCGCGCGCTCGTGCTCGAAAAGAATCCGGCGGTCGCCGCGCAGTTGGTGAGCTTTCTGGCGCGCTTCGGCATGCAGGTCACGCATATGGCCGAAGGCCAGGCCGCCGTTGCCGCCATCGAGAAGTCGCGCAAGCTGGGCTTCCCCTACGATTGCGTGCTGGCCGACGCGGCCATGTCGCCGCCTGCCGGCATGGCGCTGGCCGAGGCGTGGCGCGACAGCGAACGTCCCGAGAAACTCATCATGCTGCTCGATACCGAGCAGCAGCGCCAGAATCTGAAACACTTGCGCGAACTTGGCGTCGATGCCCACCTGGTCAAGCCGATCGCGCCCGATGATCTGATCGAAGCCTTGCAGCTTGTTTCCGGCCAACGGAGCGAAAGCGGGCCGCTGTTCGATCCCTTTGTCTTTTCCGATCGGATTTCGCTCGATGAGTCGGGCCCGCTCGAGGTGCTGCTGGTCGAGGACAATCCGGTCAATCAGGAGCTGGCCGAACGCCTGCTGAAAAAGCGCGGCTACCATGTGACGCTGGCCAACAACGGCGCCGAGGCCGTGGACTGTTTCGAGAAAAGCCGTTTCGATCTGATCCTGATGGACATGCAGATGCCGGTGATGGACGGCATCGAAGCGGCGGAGTCGATCCGTTCGCGCGAAATGCGGCGCAGCTGGGTGGTTTCGCAGGACTTCAAGCCGGTCTGCATCATCGCCATGACGGCCAATGCCATGGACGGCGACCGCGACCGCTGCCTGCAGGCCGGGATGAACGACTACGTGTCCAAGCCGATCAAGCCGCAGGAACTCTACGCGGCGATCGATCGCAGCCTTGAACTCGAGGGCGGTGCGGATGCGCCGGCCGGCGACATGGTGCCGGAGCTTGGCGCGATGCTCAATGTCTCCGAAACCACGCTCGATCTGCGTGCCGCGATGCGCGATCTGGGCGATCGCGATCTGCTGCTGACCATGGCCGGCATGCTGGTCAATGAATGGGATCAGCATCTGTCGCGACTCGAATCCGACCTGCACGACAAGAACGCTGCGCAATTGTGCATGGACGCGCACACGGTGAAGAGCCTGCTGGCCATCTTCCACGCCGAATCGGCGCGGCGTATCGCGCTCGACCTGGAACACGCGGCCAGGACCGATGGCAGCGCCGATTGGCGGCAATGCGGCAAGCTTGTCGATGATCTGATACTGGAAATGACCCGCCTGAAGCCTGAGATGGAGCGCTTTGTCGCCGGCGCCGTTCCGGTTTGACGCGGCTTGCGCCGGCTGAGCGGGGCGCGCTGAGAAGCCTGTAGCGCGCCGCAGAATTGCCGGGCGCCGGGCGCTGAGGTATAATCCGCAGGTTTGCGAGTGTTCGAGCGGGAGGGCTGCACGCCGTCCCGCTTTGCGTATCTGAGCCACGGAATAGGAGTCTGTCTTGTCCTTGCTACCCTCTCTTCCGTCAGCGATTCTCGCCCTGGCTGATGGCACGGTTTTTCGCGGTCATTCCATCGGCAGCCCGGGCACGACGAGCGGCGAAGTGGTGTTCAATACGGCGATGACCGGCTATCAGGAAATTCTCACCGATCCGTCCTACTGCCGCCAGATCGTCACCCTGACCTATCCGCATATCGGCAACACCGGCTGCAACGCCGAGGATTTCGAGTCGCGCGCCAATTTCGCCGCCGGCCTGGTCATCCGCGACCTGCCGCTGCGCGCCGAAAGCTGGCGCCTGCAGGACAGCCTGTCCGACTACCTGAGCAAGCACGGCGTCGTGGCGATCGCCGGCATCGACACGCGCAAGCTGACCCGCCTGCTGCGCGAGAAGGGCGCCCAGGCCGGCTGCCTGATGGCCGGACCGATCGACGAGGCCAAGGCGATTGCGCAGGCGCAAGCCTTTCCGGGGCTGGCCGGCATGGACCTCGCCAAGGTGGTGTCCGTGGCTGCCCCTTACGTCTGGACCGACGGCGTTTGGTCGCTGGATGGTTACAAGCCTGGCGCCGCAGCCAAATACCATGTCGTCGCCTACGATTTCGGCGTCAAGCACAACAGCCTGCGCATGCTCGCCGCGCGCGGCTGCAAGGTCACCGTGGTGCCGGCGCAGACGAGCGCCGCCGACGTCCTGGCGCTCGCGCCTGACGGCGTTTTTCTGTCCAACGGGCCGGGCGATCCCGAACCCTGCGACTACGCGATCAAGGCCATTTCGGAACTGCTGGCGAAGAAGATGCCGATCTACGGCATTTGCCTCGGCCACCAGTTGCTGTCCCTGGCCTCGGGCGCGAAGACGATCAAAATGAAATTCGGCCATCATGGCGCCAATCATCCGGTCAAGGACCTGGCCACGCAGCAGGTCATGATCACCAGCCAGAACCACGGCTTCGCCGTCGATCCGGCGACCCTGCCGGCCAATTTGCGCGCTACCCATGTCTCGCTGTTCGACGGCTCGCTGCAGGGTGTCGCGCGCACCGACGTGCCGGCCTTTTCGTTCCAGGGGCATCCGGAAGCCAGCCCCGGACCGCATGACCTCGGCTATCTGTTCGACCGCTTCATCGCGCTGATGCAGCAGGCCGGGGGAAACTAAGACATGCCCAAGCGTACAGACATCAAGAGCATCCTCATCATCGGCGCCGGCCCGATCGTCATCGGCCAGGCCTGTGAGTTCGATTACTCCGGCGCGCAAGCCTGCAAGGCGCTGCGCGAGGAGGGCTTCCGCGTCATCCTGGTCAATTCCAATCCGGCGACGATCATGACCGACCCGGAGATGGCCGATGTGACCTACATCGAGCCGATCACCTGGCAGGTCGTCGAGAAGATCATCGAGAAGGAGCGCCCCGACGCGCTCTTGCCGACCATGGGCGGGCAGACCGCGCTCAACTGCGCGCTCGATCTGGCCAAGCACGGTGTGCTGGCGAAATACTCGGTCGAGATGATAGGCGCATCGAAAGAGGCGATCGACAAGGCCGAGGACCGCGAGAAGTTCAAGGCGGCGATGACCCGCATCGGGCTCGCCTCGGCGCGTTCGGCGGCGGCGCACTCGATGGAGGAGGCCGAGCAGGTGCAGGCGATGATCGGCTTCCCGGTGATCATCCGGCCGTCGTTCACGATGGGCGGCTCGGGCGGCGGCATCGCCTACAACCCCGAGGAATTCGTCGAGATCTGCAAGCGCGGCCTCGAAGCGTCCCCGACGCACGAGCTCCTGATCGAGGAGTCGCTGATCGGCTGGAAAGAGTTCGAGATGGAGGTGGTGCGCGACAAGGCGGACAACTGCATCATCATCTGCTCGATCGAGAACCTCGATCCGATGGGCGTGCATACCGGCGATTCGATCACCGTCGCGCCGGCGCAAACGCTGACCGACAAGGAATACCAGATCATGCGCGACGCGTCGATCGCCGTATTGCGCGAGATCGGCGTCGATACCGGCGGCTCGAACGTGCAGTTCGCCATCTGCCCGACCGACGGCCGCATGATGATCATCGAAATGAACC
>CAIXAY010000357.1 GCA_903917505.1 uncultured beta proteobacterium
ACTTCGCAGTACGGGCGCGGGTCGGTCCATTCGTCGGGCGCGACGCCGGCGAAGGGGTCGGTCGTGATGTTGCGGATGCAGTTGCCCGAAGTCTGCACGGCGTGCATTTCAACCGTGGCGAGTTCGCCGAGGATCTCCGGCGTCTCTTCGAACTTGGGCCAGTTGAGCTGCATGTTCTGCCGCGTCGTGAAGTGGCCGATGCTGCGGTCATAGCGGCGGGAAATTTCGGCGAGCTTGCGCAGCTGTGCCGCAGCAAGGTTGCCGTAGGGAATGGCGATGCGCAGCATCGGGCCGTGGCGCTGGATGTACAGGCCGTTTTGCAGGCGCAGCGGGCGCAGCTCGTCGTCGGAGAGTTCGCCGGCGAGGTTGCGGGCGATCTGGTCGCGGTACTGCGCGACGCGCTCGTCTATCAGTTGCTGGTCGATGCTGTCGTAGCGATACATGGAATTCCTTTTTACAGCGCTATCAGTTTGCCGCCGATCAGCACCAGCATGCTGGCCAGAAGGGGGCGCAGGAAACGTTCGGGGACGCGGGCCGAGGCATGGCTGCCGAGCCAGATTCCGGGCAGTGAGCCGAGCAGCAGGCTGGCCAGCAGCGACCAGTCGACGCTGCCGATCGCCCAGTGACCGAGGCCGGCGATCAGGGTCAGCGGAACCGCGTGGGCGAGGTCGCTGCCGACAATGCGAATTGCGGGTAGTTTGGGGTAGAGGAAGAACAGGACCGCAACCCCGAGGGCGCCGGCACCGACTGAAGAAACAGTCACCAGTATACCGAGTAAAACGCCGGTGGCGACGGTGATGGGCGCCTGCAGTCGGGTGTGCGCCGAGTCGTCGGCGTGCGCCAGCGCATAGCGCTGGATTTTCTGGCGAAGCACGATGGCGCAGGCGGTCAGCACCAGGGCCACGCCGAGCGACAAGGAAATGATGTGCGTGACTGCCGCGCTTTGTTTCGGGAGCAAGGACAGCGCCCAGATCGTCAATAACGATGCCGGCATGCTGCCGGCGGCCAGGAGACCGGTAATGCGCCAATCGACGTGCCCTTTTCTTGCGTGCACGCTGGTGCCCCCGGCCTTGGTGATCGCCGCATAGAGCAGGTCGGTGCCGACCGCCGTCGCCGGATGGACGCCGAAGATCAGGACCAGCAGCGGCGTCATCAGCGAACCGCCGCCGACGCCGGTGAGCCCGACGATGGCGCCGACAACGAAACCCGAAAGTGTGTAAAGCCAGTCCATGAGGCGCCGCAAAGAAGCAAAGAGCCTGCATGGTAGCAAGCGAAAGCTTGAGCGAAAAAGACTATTCAGTTAGATTGCTAGAACTATTTGTTATTTGGGCATCGGGGCAGACTCGCCATGAAGTTACAACAACTGCGTTATCTCGTCGAAGTGGCGCGCTCCGGGCTCAATGTGTCCGAAGCCGCCGAGGCGCTCTACACCTCGCAACCCGGCGTGTCGAAGCAGATCAAGCTGCTCGAGGACGAACTCGGCGTCATCGTCTTCGAGCGCAGCGGCAAGCGCCTGACGGCGATCACCGAACCGGGCAAGCGCGTGCTCGAAATCGCCGAGCGCATCCTGCGTGAAGCCGACAACATCAAACGCGTTGGCGAGGAGTACGCGGGCGGCGATTCCGGCAGCCTGGTGATCGCCACGACGCACACCCAGGCGCGCTACGCGCTGCCTTACGTCGTCAAGAGCTTCATCGAGCGCCATCCCAAGGTCCGCCTGTCGATGCACCAGGGCAGCCCGACGCAGATCGCCGAATGGACGATCAAGGGCGATGCGGGCATTGCCATCGCCACCGAGGCGCTCGATCAGTATCCGCAGCTGGTCATGCTGCCGTGCTATCAGTGGGAGCATTGCGTAATCGCCCCCGACGGGCATGCTATCCTCGCCGAAAAGACGCTGTCGCTGGCGGCGCTGGCCAAATGGCCGCTGATCACCTACGACCCGGCTTTCGCCGGCCGCTCGCTGATCAACAAGGCTTTCGAGCGCGCCCAGCTCTCGCCCAACGTCGTGCTCGCCGCCATTGACGCCGATGTCATAAAGACCTATGTGAGCCTCGGACTGGGGCTGGGCATCATCGCCCGCATGGCCTATGATGCGGACCGCGATAGCGGCCTGCAGGCGCTCGACGCCGGCCACCTGTTCGGCTCGAACACGACGCGCATCGGCCTGCGGCGCGGCACCTATATCCGCCAGTACGAATACGATTTCATAGAGCTTTTCGCCTCACAACTCACCAAGAAGGCCGTCGATATGGCGATGGCCGGTCCCGGAGCAGACGATGAATACCAACTTTGACCCGGCTGGCCGGCAAACGCAGAATCCCCTGGCGCGCGTACTGACCGTAGTGCTCGGGCTGCTGGCGCTGGCCGCCGCCTTCATGTTCTCGATTGTCATATTCGCGGCGGTGGCGATCGTCGGTCTCGTCGCCTGGCTGTATTTTCTGTGGAAAACGCGCGCCTTGCGCGAGCACATTCGTGCCCAGATGCGCGCGCAGGACGATGCGCCCAAGCCGGCTCAAGCCGCTCCGTCCGGCGAGGTCATCGAGGGCGAATCGGTGCGCGTGGTGGACGAGCGGAACCGGATCGGCGAGTAGCCTCCGGCTGGGCGACTAGGCGGTCGCCACGACGCGGTTGCGGCCGCTTTCCTTGGCTTTGTACAGCGCCGCGTCGGCGGCTTTAATCAGCGCCAGGCTGTCGGCTTCGCGGCCGGTCGTAATGGCGACGCCGACGCTCAGGGTGACGGGAATATTCTGTTCTTCCCAGACAAACACGGCTTTTTCGACCAGCGCGCGAATGCGCTCGCCGACCTGCACGGCGACGCGCAGATTGGTGTTGGTCAGGATGGCGGCGAACTCCTCGCCGCCATAGCGGAACACCATGTCCTCGGCGCGCGAGGTGCGTTTCAGGATCTCGGCGAGCTGGCGCAAAACAGCATCCCCGGCGGCATGGCCATACTTGTCGTTGATCTTCTTGAAATGATCGATGTCGAGCATCAGGCAGGCCAGCGAGGCGCCGCTCGATTGCGCGAAGATCCATTCCGAGGCGAGAAAATCCGTGCCGTTGCGGCGATTGGGCAATTGCGTCAGGGTATCGGTCAGGGCGTCCTGCAGCAACCGCTTCTGCGCGACGGCGAACTCGTCGGTCGAGCGCATGATGCCGATGCGTTCGCGATGCATTTCTTCCCTGAGCAGCAGCATGCGCGCCGCCATGTTCAGATGAACACGCAGCGTCTGGACGTTGAGCGGTTTCAGCAGCACATCGTCGGCGCCGGCTTCGATGGTCTCGAGAATCCGGCTTTCATTTTCCGGCGATGCCAGCAGCAGGGCGTAACTTTCCTTGCCGCTCGGCGACTGACGCAAATTGCGGCAAAAGTCGGTGACCTTCATTCCCGGCAGGGACATGTCGGCGATGATGATTTGCGCCGGCCGCCGCAGCGCGGCAATCAGATCTTCCGGCGTGTCGTCGATCAGCACCGGCTGGTGGCCGAGCTCTTCGATTTGCTGCATCAAGGGTTTCAATTCGGCCGCGGGGATGCCGAGCAATTGCACGTGCATGGAAGGCGAACGGACGCGCCGGTTCTCGCTGTCCGCGGCGTTGCCCATGACCCGCAGCGGCGGGCTGGCGGCAAGAATCTGCGCAAACGGCGGAATGTCCTGGGTGCGCACCTGCAGTTTGGCGCCCCATTCGCGCCAGCGCGAGACCATGCGATCGGCAAGCTCGTTGAGCGCGTCGCCGCCGATGCCGAGCCGAGCCGCACGGGCCAGCAGCGCCGGCAGCAGGCTCCAGCGCGATGCCTCGTCGACCATGCAGATATGCGCGAGCGAACTGGCGAAGCTCAGCGAATGGGTCAGGGTCTGCACGCGTGAGCCGTCGGCGAAACCCGCCGTATCGGGGCTTTCGTGGTGGTAGGCGGCCTGGATCAGCACGTCCGGCAGGCCCCATTCGTCAAGCAGGGTGGCGCCGAGGTCATGATGATCCATGCCGAAACGTTGCTGTTCGAGCGCCGCGATTTCGTTGCGACGCTCGCGCGTGGCCAGCAGGATCTCCGAGTACTCGTCGGGAAAAACCGAGGCCAGCGCCAGTTCGCCGATGCGCGCCAGCAGGCCGATGGTAAAGATTTCTTCGCTTGAAATCTGGGCGAACTGGGCGAGCTCCTGGCAGGCGATGCCGGTGGCCAGGGAATGCCCCCAGAAATTCTCGTAATCGAAAGCCGTGCACAATCCGCTCTTGTGGCTGTGCATGACCGAGAGTCCGATGACCAGATCGCGCACGCGAAACGATCCGAGCGCAACGATCGCCCGCTGCAGCGAAGCGATCGGCCGCGAGCGCCCAAAGGCTGCGGCATTGGCGAAATAGAGCATGCGTCCGGCAATGGCCGGATCCGACTGGACAAGTTGCACCAGGTCGGCGATGCGGAAGTCGTCGCGCTGCAGGAGCTTGATGATCGACACCGCGACGCCCTTCGGCGACGGGAGCTTGCCGGTTGCCTTTAGCGCGGCGTAACGATCAGGGTCGACAAAACGCATTGTGGGCATTCTCGGAAACCGGATATCGGGGTTAGGCGGGTTGCCGGTCAGAGGATACACTGATTATGACGGCCAGCGGCAACCGCCGGGCGGCGGAAATGGCTGCTTCGTCGCCCAAGCGTGCCCGTCGGCGGCGTGGAAAATCGCAGATAGCGGCATTGCCCCCCGGCAAAGCAATATACTGCGCAACATACGGATCGGGGAGTCCGTTCGCGTCGCGCGAAGCCCACTCATCTTCTTCGGGGGAGAGACATGTTCAAGACAAGAGCCTTAATAACCGGACTGGTGCTGGCGTTCGCTGCAAGCTTGCCGGCGCTTGCGGCCGACACGATCGTTCTCAAGTGGGGCGAGCAGAACGCGCAGAACGACATCATGGCCGAAGGCGCGATGGAGTTTGCAACGATCGTCAAGGAGAAAAGCCGGAGCCGCATCGAAATCGCCGTATATCCTTCGTCGCAGCTCGGCGACGAGAAGACGCAGATCCAGTCGGTGCAGGCGGGCAGCCTCGACTTCTTCCGCGCCAACGCCAATATCACCGCCGAGTTCGGCGCCGACAAAAGCAATGTCCTCGCGCTGCCCTATATCTTCCGCAACCGCAGCCATCTGTGGAATGTGCTCAACGGGCCGGTCGGCAAGGAGATCCTCGCGGACTTCAAGGAAAAGAATACGCGCATGCTGGGCATCGCCTACTTCGACGAAGGTCCGCGCCATTTCCTGATGCGCGGCAAGCAGGTCAAGTCGGTGGCAGACCTGAAGGGGCTGAAGATCCGCGTCAGTCAGACGGCGATCATGATGGATACGATACGCGCGCTGGGCGCCTCGCCGGCCCCGATCGCCTATCCCGAACTTTATGGCGCGCTGCAAAGCGGCGTCGTCGATGGCGCCGAGAATCCGATCACCGCTTATCTCAACAACAAGTTCTACGAAGTGGCCAGGTATTACACGCTCGACGGGCACGTCTTCAGCCCGAGCATCATCGTCATGTCCGAGGCCACCGCCAGGAAGCTGAGCCCCGAGGATCTAAAGCTGATCGTGGACGCCGCCGTCGAGGCCGGACAGCGCGTGCGCAAGAGCGTCGAGATTCGCGAAGCGGATGCCGCTGCCCAGCTCAAGGCGAGGGGCGCAGTGATCACCGAGATCGTCGACCACAAGCCGTGGCTGGATGCGGTGAAGCCGGTCGTCGACAAGTACGGCGCCAGGTACCAGAAGCTCGTCGATCAAATCAAGAATACGAAATAGCTTTGCCCTGCGTCGGCCGGGTCAGAGTTCTCTTGATTCGAACACCAGCAGTTCGACGCCGGCGTGCGCGAAATTCGCCAGGTCGGCCGCGGTGGCCTGGCCCTGCGGCGTATTCAGCGCCGTCTCGATGGCGCTCATCGAATCGAAGCTCAGGATGGCCGCGAGATGGTAGATCGATTCGCCCGGCGGCGCGCCCACTGCACCGGTGCTGACCTCATAGCGGCGCAGTCCGGGAATTTGCTTGGCGATAGTCACATGCGTCGAATAGTAATAGCGGTCGAATGCCGCCGCGTCGTCTGGTTTCTTGTAAAGGGCAAGGAGCTTGGCCATCGTCTGTCCTCCCGGGTCGGCGCGCGAAAGCGCGGCGCCGTCGCGCATTGACTGCAAGCGCAAAGGCAAGTTCCGGAGCGCACGCCGCCTGGCCGGCGGCAAAAGGGGCCTGGCTCAGGCCGGCCGGACGAATTGAAATGCGGCCGCTGGAAGCGTCATGGGCCGGGATCGTCGTCATCGGGCAGCGCGAAATCGCCGCGCTCGAATGCCGCGATGACCTGCTTCGCCTCGGCTGCGTGCCTTGCGGGAACGAGGATGCGCACGCCACCGGCGGCGATCGCCCAAAGGGCGTTGGTCTGCACCAGGTTGGCATCGGCGAGCAGGGTGGTGATTCCCGCGGCCTCCAGGCAGGCCGCCACGATGTGCGCGTCGGTGGGATCGAGGAAGCGCGCGACCGTCTCGAAGTCGCCCTCGTAGTTGGCGCTATCGTCCGCGCTTGACTCGGCGCTGGCGCAGCAGTCGATGAAATCAGCGGGCATCGTCGTGGCGTGCATCGCAGTCCTCTCGCGTGGCGCTACAGCCTTCTACTCACCGTCCGCGCGGCGGGGAAACACGAGCGGCGCGATGCTGTCGGCGAGCAGCAGCCCGACGGCCAGGACCGCGCCGGTCAGCAGCATGACGGTCATCAGGCTGACGCCGCTGGCGTTGTCCTGTTCCATCAGCGCATGCACGCCGCGAAACCCCATGCTACCCGGAACCAGGACGATGAGCCCGGGAATCTTCACCAGAATGTCCGGCTGCCCCGAAAAATAAGCATAGACGTGTCCGGCGCTGGCCACCGCGAGCGCACCGGCGAAAGCGCCGACGACATTGCCGAGAAGCGCGCCGACCAGCGAGAACACCGCCCAGGCCAAGAGGCTGCCGCCGACGAGGACATGAACGGCGCGCAGTGGCGCCTGCAGCACGCCGAGCATCGAAACCCCGAGCGCGGCGATCGCCGGCCAGACGACCCAGGCCGGCAGGCCAGCCACGGTGCCGCTGCTGTGCGCGGGCACGAGGTGCTGGCCAATCTGCTCACCGATGACGAGCCCGGCGCCCATCATGAACAGCAGCAGGAAGACGCCAGCCAGTCGCCCGGTGCCGGACAGCAGATTCTGCGTAGCGAGTTCCGACATGGCGATGGTCAAGGTGAAGCCGGGGAGGATCAGCACGACGCCGGCGACGGCGCTGACGAAAGGCGTTTGCTGCGGAAAGACGATGCCGAGGGCATGCGCGCAAAGCGCTGCGCCAGCGCACAGAATCACCGGCGTTGCCGGACCGAGGCGCGGCACCCGGGCCAGCGCAAGGTAACCGCCGACGAACAGCATGCCGATCAGGCCGCCGCAGAACATCTCGGTCCAGCCGCCACCCAAAAGTATCGCCACCGAGCCGGAAAGCAGGAAGCCCATGGCCACGAAGGGCCAGCCGGTCCACAGCGGCGGCGCGTTCATGATGGCCTTGAGCTCGCCCGCGCAGCGCTCGACGCTGGCGCTCCCGCTCACGTCGCGGATGAGCTTTTCGAGCGCGATCAGGCGTGCCATGTTGTAGTCGTAGAAACGCAGGCGCAGCATCTCGACGCGCTGCGCGCCGTCGTCCGCGGTGATGTTGAGGGTCAGCATGGTGAGCACGGCGAAGCTCTCGACACGAACGCCGAGGCGCTGTCCGAGCGCGTTCAGATGGCGCTCGAGATCGTGCGCCGGCATGCCGCTGACATGCAGCGCCTGGGCCAGCGCGCGCAGGAAACCAGCCAGCCGGTCGAGGTCTTCGCTCATCGCGGCGGCCGGCGCGCGTTCAGTCGAGCACGTGCGAGGCCAGCCCGTCGGCGAGCTTGGGTTCGAACCAGGTCGATTTGGGCGGCATGATTTTGCCGGCGTCGGCGACCGACATCAGTTCGGCCATCTGGGTCGGATACAAAGCGAAAGCGACTGCCATCTCGCCGCTGTTCACCCGCCGTTCAAGCTCGGGGAGGCCGCGGATGCCGCCCACGAAATCGATGCGCGTGTCGCGGCGCAGGTCGGCGATGCCGAGCAGCGGCGCAAGGATCTGCTCGGACAGCACCGAGACGTCGAGGCGGCGCACCGGGTCCTGCACCGGAACGAGTTCGGGGCGGATCGCCAGGTGATACCAGCGCCGGTCGAGGTACATGCCGAAACTGCCGCTGCGTTCGGGCTTGACCGGCGTTGCCGACGGCGTGACCGTGCAAGGTTCGCCGACCGCCTTGAGGAAAGCGGCGGCGCTGTGGCCGTTGAGATCGCGAACGACGCGGTTGTAATCCATGATGCGCATCTGCCGCGCCGGAAAAATCACCGACAGGAAATATTCGGCCGAGTCGGGACGTCCCTGGCCGCGCCGCGCCGCGGCGACGCGCGAAGCGGCGGCCGAACGATGATGGCCGTCGGCGATGTAGAGGCTGGGCATCGTCGCCATGACGGCGCTGATCGCCGCGATGGCCTTTGCCTCGGCGATCGGCCAGATCGTGTGGCGGATGCCGTCGTCGGCGCTGATGTCGGCCACCGGCGCGCCGGTGGTCGCCTGCGCCAGCAGGCGCTCGGCCTCGGCGTTGTCGGGATGGACCAGCAGCACCGGGCCGGTCTGGGCGTTGAGCGCCTCGATCTGGCGCACGCGGTCGTCTTCCTTGTCCGGGCGCGTGAATTCGTGTTTGCGAATGCGCTGGCGGTCGTATTCGGCGACCGATGCCGCGGCGATCAGGCCGGTCTGGCTGTGCTCGCCCATGACGAGGCGATAGGCGTAATAGCAGGGCGTCGCATCGCGCACGAGAATGCCCGCAGCGATCAGCTTGCCGAGGTTCTCGGCCGATTTGGCATAGACCTCGGGCGCGTAGTGGTCGACCGATTCAGGCAAGTCGATTTCGGCCTTCGAGATGTGCAAGAAGGAATAAGGCTTGCCGGCCGCGCGCGACCTGGCTTCCTCGCTGGAGAGCACGTCATACGGCGGCGCGGCGACGGCGCCGGCCTGTTCGCTGCGCGGACGCAGGGCGGTGAAGGGACGGATCAGCGGCTGGGCGGTAGTCAATCGATTCTCCTTGAAGGGTAAAGATCCAAAAGCGGCTAACCACAACGAACACAACGGGCACAACGAAATTCAATTCAAGACGTATTGCTTCTCGTCGTGTTCGTTGTGCACGTTGTGGTTAATCGCCCTTGTGAGTTATTCATTGCGTTTCGGCAGCACGTCGCGCAGCAGCGCGTCGGCGGCGCGCAGCATTTTTTCGGTGGTCGACCAGTCGACGCAGGCATCGGTGACCGAGCAGCCGTACTTGAGCTGCTTGCGGTCGGCGGGGATAGCCTGATTGCCGGCCTCGATGTTCGATTCGACCATCACGCCGACCAGCGAGCGGTTGCCGAAGCGGATCTGGTTGACCACGTCGGTCATGACCAGCGGCTGCATCTCGGCGTTCTTGTAGCTGTTGGCGTGCGAGCAATCGACGATGATGTTCGCCGGCAGTCCCGCCTTGAGCAGCGCCTGCTCGGCCATCAGCACGCTGACCGTGTCGTAGTTCGGGCGGCCGTCGCCGCCGCGCAGCACGAGGTGCCCGTAGCGGTTGCCGCGCGTGCGCACGATCGCCGTGCGCCCCTGGCCGTTGATGCCGAGGAAGCTGTGCGGCCGCGAGGCCGA
>CAIXAY010000358.1 GCA_903917505.1 uncultured beta proteobacterium
CGGCGAGCAGCGCGACCGACAGCTTGCCGACGCGCAGGAAAGCGTCGAAGCGCTTGACCCACGCCGAGTCGAGCTGGACGTGCGCGATCTTGGGCCAGGCGCCGAAAGTCTTGGCGAGTTGCTCGAGCGCTTCCGGCCGGGTGTCGGCGGGTTCGACGACGAACGCGTCGGGCAGCGGATTCTTCGGCAGGCTGGCGACGATTTCGGCCATGCCTTCGGAGGCCTGCAAGCGTTTCAATGCGGCGTCCTTGGCGACAAAACGCCAGTTGCCCGGCTTGGCCGCGCGCAGCCGCGCTTCGATTTCGCCGACCTCGCGCGGGCTGGCGTCGATGACCATGAACAAGCTGATCTGCTGGACGCCGGAAGCGCTGCCGGTGACGCCGCGCAGATTGTCGAGCACCAGCCAGCCGGCGCAGGGCAGCGCCAGCGCGATGCCGATGACCAGGCAGGACAGGATGCTGCCGAGCGGCGCGCCGGCGAGCCGGCGCAGCGCGTCGCGCAGCGCCGCGCCGTGCATGGCGAAGAAGTTATTCATGCGGCATTGCCGGCGAGGCGGCCGCGGTCGAGCAACAGCACGCGCGGCGAGAAGCGCTCTATCCATTGCGGATCGTGCGTGGCGATGACGACGGTGACGCCGACCTGGTGGAAGGCGCGGAATATTTCGAGGATGTCGGCCGCCGATTCGCTGTCGAGGTTGGTCGTCGGCTCGTCGGCGAGCAGGATCGCCGGCCGGTTGACCACGGCGCGGGCGATCGCCAGGCGCTGCTGTTCGCCGCCCGAGAGGGCGATCGGGTGCGCCTTTTCGCGGCCGCGCAGGCCGACCTTGTCGAGCGCGGCGTGCGCCCGCCGGCCGGCTTCCTTCGCCGGCAGGCCGACGATGGCCAGCGGCAGCATGACATTGTCAAGCACGCTGCGGTCGAAGAGCAGCTTCTGGTCCTGGAAGATCAGCCCGAAGTTGCGGCGCAGGTAAGGAATGGCGCGCTTGCGCAGCGCGGCGAGGTTCTGGCCGTTGACCACGATGCTGCCCGAGGTCGGGCGCTCGATCGCCGCGAGCAAGCGGAACAGCGTCGACTTGCCGGCGCCCGAGTGGCCGGTGATGAAGACCATCTCGCCGGCGGCGATCTCGAAGCTCACGCCGCTGAGCGCTTCGCAGCCTTCGGGATAGCGTTTGCTGACGGCGCTGGCGGAGATCATCGGCGTTTATTCAATCAGCGCATCGACGAAGTCGCGCGCGACAAAGGGCCGCAGGTCGTCGATGCCTTCGCCGACGCCGATGAAGCGGATCGGTTTCGGGCATTGCCGGGCGATCGCCGCGAGCACGCCGCCCTTGGCCGAGCCGTCGAGCTTGGTGACGACGAGGCCGGTGACGGCGATGGCCTTGTCGAAGGCCTTGACCTGCTGCAGCGCGTTCTGGCCGAAATTGGCCTCGAGCACCAGCAGGGTCTCGTGCGGGGCGGTCGGATCGGCTTTCTGGATGACGCGGCGCACCTTGGCGATTTCGTCCATCAGGTGCAGCTGCGTCGGCAGGCGGCCGGCGGTGTCGGCGAGCACGATGTCGATGCCGCGCGCCCGCGCCGCCGAAATGGCGTCGAAGATCACGGCGGCCGGATCGCCCGACTCCTGGGCGATCACCGTGACGCCGTTGCGCTCGCCCCAGGCCTGCAATTGTTCGCGCGCCGCGGCGCGGAAGGTGTCGCCGGCGGCGAGCAGGACCGACAGGCCCTGCGCCTGGAAATGCTTGGCCAGCTTGCCGATCGAGGTGGTCTTGCCGGCGCCGTTGACGCCGGCGAGCATGATCACGAAAGGCCGGTGCGCGGTGATGTCGAGCGGTGCCTCGAGCGGCGCCAGCAGTTCGAGCAAGGCGGCCGCGAGGGCCTGCTGTATGCCTTCCGGCGTGTCGATCTGCTCGCGCTTGGCGCGCGCCTTGAGTTCGCCGAGCAGGTGCTGCGTCGCTTCCATGCCGACGTCACTGGCCAGCAGCAGCGTTTCGAGTTCCTCGAGCAGCTCGTCGTCGATGCGGCCGCGCGCGAAGATCGCCTTGAGCTTGCCGCCGAACTGCGCCCGCGTGCGCGCCAGGCCGGCTTTGAGGCGGTCGCGCCACGAGGCGGCGGGCTGGTCGCTGGACTTCTTGAGGAAACCAAACATGGAGCTTTCTTGTCTCTGGGGGGTCGGGGAAGCGGCGATGGTAAGATGCCATCGCCTTTGACCTGCTTTCCAAATTTTAACAGAAGCCATCCATGCCCATACGCAACGCACGCAGAGTTGTACGACAATTCGCGCGGCTCGCCGCCGCGCTGCTGACGCTGGCCGCGCCGGTCCTGGCGTTGGCCAACCCTTTCGAACAGCAACTGGCCAACGGCCTGCGCGTCATCGTCAAGGAAGACCACCGCGCGCCGACGGCGGTGCAGATGGTCTGGTATCGCGCCGGCAGCATGGACGAGACCAACGGCACGACCGGTATCGCCCACATCCTCGAACACATGATGTTCAAGGGCACGCCGAGCGTCGGCGCCGGCGAATTCAGCCGCCTGGTGGCGGCCGCCGGCGGGCGCGACAACGCGTTCACCAGCAAGGACTACACGGCCTACTTCGAGCAGGTGCCGAAGCCGAAGCTCGAGCAGATGATGCAGCTCGAAGCCGACCGCATGCGCCACCTCAACCTCGATCCCTTGGAATACGCGCAGGAGATCAAGGTGGTCATGGAGGAACGCCGGATGCGCACCGACGACCAGCCGCAGGCGCAGCTCTTCGAGCAGCTCAACGCCGTGGCGCTGCTGGCCCATCCCTATCGCGTGCCGGTCATCGGCTGGATGAACGATCTCCTGAGCATGACCGCGCAGGACGCGCGCGACTGGTACGAGCGCTGGTATGTGCCGAACAACGCTTTCGTCGTCGTCGTCGGCGACGTCGATCACGAGGAAGTGTTCAAGCTCGCCGAGCGCTATTACGGCCCGCTGGCGCCGCGCGCCCTGCCGGTGCGCCGGCCGCAGGGCGAGCCGCCGCAGACCGGGATACGCCGCCTGACGGTCAAGGCGCCGGCCGACCTGCCGGTGGTGCTGATGGCCTACAAGGTGCCCGAACTGCGCGACGTCGAGAGCGATGTCGACCCCTATGCGCTTGACATGCTGTCGGCCATCCTCGACGGCCACGAGGCGGCGCGCTTTTCGAAGAACCTGATCCGCGAGCAGCGCCTGGCGGTGGCCGCCAGTTCGAGCTACGACATGACCGCGCGCGGTCCCGGCCTCTTCTACCTGCAAGGCTCGCCGAGCGAGGGCAAGACGCGCGCCGAGCTCGAGGCCGGCTTGCGCGCCGAGATCGCGCGCATCGCCAGGGACGGCGTGGCCGCGGACGAACTCGCGCGCGCCCGGGCGCAACTCGTCGCGCATGAAGTCTACAAGCTCGATTCGATGTTCGCCCAGGCGATGGAAATCGGCGGCCTCGAATCGGCCGGAATCTCCTACCGGCTCGACACGCGGATCATCGAGAAGCTGCAGGCGGTGAGCGCAGCACAGGTGCAGGCGGTGGCCCGGAAATATTTCAGCGACGACCAGCTGACCGTCGGCGAGCTCGATCCGCAAGCGCTGTCGCAATCGGCGCCGCAGTCGACACAAAACCCCCGTCCGCTATCCAATACGCCCCTTCGCTAAGAGATCTGCCGATGAAACCCGCCAAACTGCTTTGCGCGCTGTGCTTTTGCCTGGCCGGCCAGCTGGCCGCGGCCGGCCCCCGCATCGACCAATGGCTCTCGCCGTCCGGGGCGCGCGTCTACTTCGTCGAAACCCACGCCTTGCCGATCGTCGACGTGCAGGTCGATTTCGCCGCCGGCACGGCTTACGACCCGCCCGGCAAGAGCGGCCTCGCGGCGACGACGCAAAGCCTGCTCGACCTGGGCGTCGAGGGCATGGATGAAACGCAGATCGCCAACCGCCTGGCCGACCTCGGCGCGCTGCTCGCCGGCGGCGCCGACATGGACCGGGGTTCGGTCAGCCTGCGCACCCTTTCGGCGCCCGACAAGCTCGCCCCGGCCGTCGATGTGCTGCGCGCCGTGCTCGTCAGCCCGCAGTTTCCGGCCGACGTTTTCGAGCGCGAAAAAGCGCGCACCGTGGCGACGCTGAAGGAGGCGCTGACCCATCCCGACGTCATTGCCAGCAAGGCGTTCTGGGCGGCGATGTACCCGGCGCACCCCTACGGCCGGGAAGCGACGCCCGAATCGGTCAATGCGCTGCAGCGCGCCGATCTGCTCGATTTTTACCGCAACCACTACACGGCGCAGCGGGCGGTCGTGACGCTGGTCGGCGACCTCACGCGCGCGCAGGCCGAGGCGATCGCCCAGCAGATCACCGCCGGCCTGCCGGTCGGCGCCGCGGTCGCGCCGCTGCAGGCGCCGCAACTGCCGGCGGCGGCCGAGCGGCGCATCGCCCACCCGGCCGCGCAGGCGCACGTGCTGATCGGCCTGCCGGCAGTCAAGCGCGGCGATCCGGATTTCTTTCCGCTGCTCGTCGGCAATTACACGCTGGGCGGCGGCGGCTTCGTTTCGCGGCTGATGAAGGAAGTGCGCGAGAAGCGCGGCCTCGCTTACAGCGTGTACAGCTATTTCATGCCGCTGGGCCAGATCGGGCCCTTCCAGATCGGCTTGCAGACCAAGAAGGCGCAGGCCAACGACGCGCTCAAAGTGGCGCGCGAAGTGCTCGCCGGCTATCTCGCCAGCGGCCCGAGCGAAGCCGAGCTGCAGGCGGCCAAGCAGAACCTGACCGGCAGTTTCCCGCTGCGCATCGACAGCAACCGCAAGCTGCTCGACAATGTCGCGGTGATCGCGTTCTACGGCCTGCCGCTCGATTACCTCGACCGCTACGCCGAGAACGTCGAAAAAGTCACCGCCGCCGAAATCAAGGCGGCGTTCGCGCGGCATGTCAAGCCGGGGAACATCGTCACCGTCGTCGTCGCCGGGGAGTGATCCAAAAGCATTGACCACAACGGGCACAACGCACACAACGAGAAGCAAAAGCGAATGTATTGGTTTTTCGTTGTGCCCGTCGCGCCCGTTGTGGTTAATATTCTGCTTTTCTAAATCAACGAGCCCGTTTGAACTCAGTACGCATCATCAGCGGCGAATGGCGGCGGCGAGTCTTGCGCTTTCCGGATTCGGAGGGCTTGCGCCCGACGCCGGATCGCGTGCGCGAAACGCTGTTCAACTGGCTCGGCCAGGATCTGTCGGGACTGTCCTGCATCGATCTTTTCGCCGGCAGCGGCGCGCTGGGCTTTGAAGCGGCGTCGCGCGGCGCCGCCCGGGTGGTGCTGGTCGAGAATTCGAGAGCGGTGCTCGCGGCGCTGGCCGCCAACGTGCGTTCGCTCGATGCCGGCGCTCGTTTGGAAATTGTCGCCGCAGATGCGGTAAAATTCGCCTCCTCGCGGCCGCCGACGGCTCCGCGTTTTGACGTGCTGTTCCTCGATCCGCCCTACAAGCAGGGCTGGCTCGAGCGCCTGGCGCCGTATTTGCCGGCGCTGGCGGCCGACGACGGCGTACTCTATGTCGAAGCGGAGCACGCGCTGGATGCTTGCGGGGAGTGGCGCACGGTGCGCCGCGGCCGGGCCGGGCAGGTCTTTTATCATTTGATGCGGAGAGGTGAGGCAGATGGCGCTGAATAAGCGGATAGCGATCTATGCGGGCACCTTCGACCCGCTGACGCGCGGCCACGAAGACCTCGTGCGCCGGGCGGTCAACCTGTTCGACCATGTGATCATGGCGATCGCCGCGAGCCAGGCCAAGCGCCCCTTCTTCTCGCTCGAGGAGCGCGTCGACATGGCCAGGAACGTTCTGGCCGCTTACCCGACGGTCGAGGTCTGCAGCTTCGAGGGCCTGCTCATGGATTTCCTTCATGCCCGGGGCGCCAAGGTGATTCTGCGCGGACTGCGGGCGGCGTCCGATTTCGAATATGAATTCCAGATGGCGGGAATGAACAGGAATCTTTACCCCGAAGTCGAAACCATCTTCCTGACCCCGAGCGAGCAGTACATGTTCATTTCAGCAACGATGGTTCGTGAAATCGCCATTCTCGGTGGCGACGTGAGCAAGTTTGTGCAGCCGACAGTCTGCGAACGGCTGATCCAGAGAGTTGCCGAAAATTTTTAGTCATCCGAAGGAAAGTCAGCCATGTCTTTGAAAATTACCGACGAATGCATCAACTGCGATGTATGCGAACCGGAGTGCCCGAACGAGGCGATTTCGCAGGGCGTCGAAATCTACGAAATCGACCCGAACAAATGCACCGAATGCGTCGGTCACTACGACACGCCGCAGTGCGTCGAGGTCTGCCCGGTCGATTGCATCCCCAAGGATCCCGACAACAAGGAAGATACCGACGGGCTGTGGGTGAAGTACGAGAAGCTGACCGGCAACAAGCGTCCCGCCTGAGTTTGACGCCGCCGCTGTAAAGGCGAGCTCCCTGCGCGGATGCGGCGGCGCTCAGGCGGCGCTGAGCCTGCTGCGCTGGTTGGGCGTCTTCTCGAGGAGGCCCTTGACGACCTTGCCGACCTTTTCCAGCGAGACG
>CAIXAY010000359.1 GCA_903917505.1 uncultured beta proteobacterium
ACGTGGGCGAAGCAGGCGAGCGATCTTTCCAGCCCGCTTTCGATCAGCGCGCTCAAGATTACCGGCGCGTCGAGCGTCACGCATGTCTACATCGTCTTCCCGGTCGAGAGTTACACATCGGCGCGAATCGCAGGCCAGGTCGCGACGTGTCAGTTCCCGATGTACAATAATACGGGTGGAAGCTTTACGCCGAAGTTCCTGACTTACATCGCCGGGTCTCAAGACAACTTCGGCAGCCCGACGGCCGATATTTCATCGACCAGCTTGCAAACCATGTCGAGTGGCGCGACGGCTAACGAGGCCATCGCGTTCAACGTGGGTTCGACGGCGGGGCTCGGTTATTCCATCGATCTTGACCTCGGTGCGCTGACCGGCGGTGAGATCGTCGAGATCGGCGGCGGTTTCGATTGTAAACCGACGCCAGGCGTCTCGACCGGCCTGACCTCGTCGCCGCCTGCGCCGTACATCTATAATCCGGCTTCGGCGCGAGCTTGGGATGCCTCGTTCTATCAGACCAATTACGAGAACGGCATCGCACCTGGGTCCAGCGTCACCAGCGCGACATCGGAATACGACATGGCCTCGTTCTATTCCGCCGGCAGCGCCCAAGGCAACTCCATCAATCTCCCGGTTCCCATGCGCGCCGCTCCGACGCTCTCCATATGGGATCGCGCCGGGAACGCCAATTACGCGTCCTACTACACATCCGGTTATGGCGACATGTGGGAAGCAGTCACTAAGGTAGGGACCGGCGCTAAAGCATTCATCGTCACTATACCGGCAGGCGGCACCGGCTTGATTCTCTACGCCGAAGATGCGCGCATCGCGGGGTACGCACCATGAAGATGATCCGCCTTCTCCTAATCCTAGAGTTCTTGTTCATTGCGCCTACGGCTGCATTCGCCGCAGCGTATCAGCTTACGAGTGGGGCGGCCGTCGTCCGAGAGAGCGATACGGCCTTGATCCCGGCCGATCCGCTCAATGCCGATTGGCAGGCATATCAGCGCTGGCTCGCGGCGGGTAACACTCCCGATCCGATCCCAGCGCCGAGCGCGGCGGCTCAGGCTCAGGCGACCTACAACACGGCGCTCGCGAACGGTCTGACCGCGACGTGTGCGAGCGGAGCTACGGTTTGCACCAGTGCCATTGTGGCGACCTATTCGCTCGATCCGACACAAGTGATGAATCTCGCGAATGTGTCGCTTTATATCGCGGTCAATGGGAAGTTCCCCGGCGGACAAACGACGCTGGCGCTCATCTCGGCCAACAAATCGCTCGTATTGGTTCCCTCGATTGCGGCATGGCAAGAGATTGCCACGGTTGTGGCCGACTACGTGACGAAGCTCACGGTCGCGCTCCAGACGGTGCAGGCGGGAGGAACGCCGACATGGCCGAGCGCGACCGTGACGCTTAACTAGAGGCCGAACCCAACGACCCCGGAGGCGATGAGACATGGCGGCTCGAAGGAACGGGAATGACGATGCGGTCTTGATGCTCCTCGGCAAGCTTGAGAAAGGTCAGGAGATCGCGCACGAGCAGCGAAATGACTTGTTCGCGGTGACGACTGCCCAGACGATAGCGATAGCCGATCTCGCGGCTGCAGTGCAGATGCTGAATGATCCAAATCAAGGGCGCATTCCGAGAATCGAGAAATGGATCGAGGTTAACGGCCCGGTCATCGACAGTCTTAAGATGACGCGTACGAAGGGAACATTCATGATCCTTGGCTTGATCCTCGCCGCG
>CAIXAY010000360.1 GCA_903917505.1 uncultured beta proteobacterium
GGCGCCGGCTGGGACGATCCCGGCGAGCGCAGCTTCGCGCTGACGCGAGCGGTCGGCGACGCATTCGCCGGCGCCTACCTGCCGCTTGTCGAGAAGCGGCACGGCATCCCCTACGGTGAACGCGAGCGCGACTTCCAGGCTTACCGCCGCGGCCGCTACGTCGAGTTCAACCTGCTTTGGGACCGCGGCACGCTGTTCGGCCTGCAATCGGGCGGCCGCACCGAATCGATCCTGATGTCGCTGCCGCCGGTCGTCAAATGGCGCTACGACTGGCAGCCCGAAGCGGGCAGCCCGGAAGCGCTGCTCTACGAACTGCTGCCGCCGCGCGACTGGGTTTGAACGGCTCACAAGCTAAAATGCAGACCGCTTTCGAATCAAGATAAGCTGCACATGCGTATCGACCATATTGCACTGTGGACCGATGACATAGAACGCATCAGGAATTTCTATGTTCTGTATTTTGGAGCGAGCGCGGGAGTCGCCTACGCCAACCCGAAGAAAGGGTTCAGCTCATGCTTTCTGAGTTTTTCCGATGGCGCGCGCATCGAAGTCATGAAAACGGAGACGCTGAACCCTGTCGTCCTCGAGCACGGCGCACAGCGCATGGGGCTCACGCATTTTGCCATCTCGCTGGGGTCCGAGGCGCAAGTCGATGAACTGACACGACGCCTGAAGGACGACGGATACGCGATCCTCGATGGTCCGCGCAGAACCGGCGACGGGTATTACGAGAGTGTCGCGCTCGACCCGGACGGCAACCGGATTGAACTCACGTCATGAGCATATCGACGCCCGACACGCCGGGCGTTAAGCTCTAAGGAAGTGCCGAACAAGCCGTCACACCGGCGAAAGCCCGTGTCCAGCCGCTAGGCCGATTGGATTCCGGCTTTCGCCGGAATGACGAGTCGGGGTTTGATCCGCGTTTCCATAACAGCCACCTCTCAGGAGAACAGCATGGCCAAGGGTTACTGGATCGCACGCGTCGATGTCGCCGATCCGGAAGCGTACAAAGCCTACGTCGCCGCCAACGCCCGCCCGTTCAAGGCGCATGGGGCGAGGTTCGTGGTACGCGCCGGGCGCTTTGAGAATCCGGAGGGTTCAAGCCGTACCCGAAATGTCGTGATCGAGTTTCCGTCGTATCAGGCGGCTCTCGATTGCTGGAATTCGCCCGACTACCAGGCTGCGATCAAGCTGAGAGCGCTCGTCTCCACAATCGACCTCGTCATCATCGAAGGCTATGACGGCCCCCAGCCGTCCGATCGATGAACACCAAAGTAATGGTCAAAATTCCGATTGCGTCTATCGTCGTCAGCCTGATTGCGGCATCCGCCGTGGCGCTGGCCGCGATGGTTCATGGCGCCGGGAAATTCGAATGGAATGTCTTTTACCCGTGGGTCATCGGGCCGTATATCGTCCTTCTCGCGATCTTCTGTTTCCCGCGCAACCAAACGGACGCACGGGCGTTTGCCGGTTGCGTGACGGCGGTGGCGGTGCTTTTCTTCACCTGTTGGTTCTATATCGACGCGATGTGGTTTTCGGTCTCGTCGACTTCGGCGCTGATCTTCATCTTCGCTCCCGCCTATCTGTTCATCGGCGGCCTTGTCATGTGGGGCATTGCGTGGTACTGGTTCGACCGGATGTTCAGAGCAAAATGAGAACTGGGCCGATGCCCCGATAGCGGATGCGCCAGCGTGCCATGGGCGAGTGACGCCCGCGCATCCGAGTTCCCGATCCGCCGGCGCAGCGGCGCGCGGAACCGCCTGAAAGCGATCGAATCGAAGACTATCCTGGCGCAGGATTCTTGCCGAACGGGAGACCGCGATGACGCTTGAAGACCGCTTCGTAAGCTGGCGGGGCCGACCGATCGCCCGGCTGTCTTTCGCCGTTGCAAGCTTGGCGGCGCGCACGAACCGGCGGGCTCATGAAGAATCCGCCTGAACTTGCCTCGGCGCGCGTCTCGCGCAGCGCCGCCATCTGGGCCGCGGCGATCACCGCCGTCGGTGGTTTCGCGACGGCGGTCGCCACCGGCGCCATCGGCCTCGCCGGCAAACCACCCCCGCCGCATCCCGTCCAGCGCTGGATACGCATCGATTCGGTCGAGCTTGCGCACGACGCCGTCCTGCCCAGCATCGACCGGGTGCGCCTGGTCGCGCAGGTCAATGGCATCAGCTACAGCTACCCGACCAGCGTCAATTCGATTTGGGCGCCGGTCGGCCCCGGCATGATGGGCGAGCGTTACCCCTTGCCGCTCGGCGCCGAGGTCTATCGCGTCAAGTTCTTCGGCTTTGGTCTCGCCGCCGACGGTAAGATCCCGCGCTACGAATTCCGCGGCGTCGTCGAGTACCCGACGCGACAGATCCCGCTGCACAATGCGACGCAGGCGCTGCAGCTCACGAGCTCGGAACCGCCGCTCGGCCTGACGGTTGGGATGACCGTGCATTACTCGATCGAGTAGCTCAGCCCTTGACCGCGCCGGCCGACATGCCCTTGATGAATTTCTCCGAGAAGAACACGTAGAGCAGCAGCACCGGGATGATCGAGATGACGAGGCCGGCGGCCATGTGGCCGAGGTCCTCGTAGACGTCGCCGACGAACTTCATGACCCCGAGCGGCAAGGTGCGCTTGCCCTCGTCCTGGATGAAGATGACGGCGAAAATGAACTCGTTCCACAGCGCGACGAAGTTCACGATCAGGATCGTGCTGATCGCCGGCGTGGCGATCGGCATCATGATGCGCCAGAAGATCTTCCATTCGCCGCAACCGTCCATGCGCGCCGCTTCGGCGAGCTCGCGCGGGATCTGCGCGAAGAAGCTCCTGAGGATGTAGATCGCCATCGGCAGCTGCACCGCCACATAGACGAGCGCGAGTCCGGTCAGGGTGTTGATCAGGTGGTACTTGACGAGGAGTTGAAAGAGCGGGATCAGCAGCACCTGCGCCGGCAGCATGATCGAAGTGAAGATGGCCAGGAAGATGCCCTCGGAACCGCGGAAGGGCATGCGCGCGAACGCGTAGGCGGCCATCGCCGCGACCACGATCAGCACCGCGATCGCCAGGCCAACGGCGTAACCGCTGTTGATGAAATACTGCGAGTAGTTGGACGTCACCCAGACATCGACGTAGTTGGCCCAGCGCGGATCGGTCGGCAGCGAGTACGGCGAACTGCGGATCAGCGCCGTGTCCTTGAGCGACATCGTGAACACCCAGGCCAGCGGCGAGAACGTAAACAGCGTGTAGCCGAGCATCAGCAGGGTTTCGGCGAAGCGCGCCGGCAGGCCGCCGCGTTGCTGGGATTTCTTGAGCCAGGGAATCATGCTGTCGCGTCCTTTGCCGGTCAATATTCGAGGGAGTCTTTTCTCATCGCGCGCGTGACGAGCAGCGAAATGACCAGGATGATGACGAACCACATGCTGGCCATCGCGCTCGGATAGCCTTTTTCGAAGGTGTTCCAGTAGAAGGCGCGCTTGACCGTGTAGGTCGCCACCGTTTCCGTGGACCACATCGGGCCGCCCTGGGTCGTCGCCCAGATCAGGTCGAAGACTTTCATCTTGCCGATGAAGCAGAGGATCATCAGGTTCACGATCACCGGCCGGATCAGCGGGATGATCACCCGCTTCAAGACCTGCAGCCGATTGGCGCCGTCGAGCCGGGCGGCTTCGAGCAAGTCTTTCGGAATCGACGAGACCGCGGCGAGCAGGATGATCATGTTGAAGCCGATCCAGGTCCATGTGGTGACCACGATCA
>CAIXAY010000361.1 GCA_903917505.1 uncultured beta proteobacterium
ACGCGCTGCCCTCCCCACACTTTCGCTGTACGATGCGCAACGCAATTGGCCCGCAGTGGCGCACCAACTGGCAGAAGCAACACGAAAGCGTATTTCACAAAAGGCACACCTGCTCTCGATATTAAGTTAGCGCTTATGGGCTTTCGCCGGAATGACGATGCAGGCTTGATCAGCGCTTGAATACCCAAGGGAACGCGCCGGGCAGTCAGGAAAGGGACAAGAATGCCCGGGGCGTCATTTAATCGCAGCCATTGCCGAAGGGGTCGAAGTCGAGACGCAAAGGCACTCTCTCCTCGGCCATGGCTGCCATGCCTATCAGGGCTATTTTTTCAGCCGGCCGCTGCCTGTGGATGAGTTTGAGAAGTATGCGCGGGAAGTCATGCGCTCTTCGCCAGAGGAACTTGAATTTGCAGGCGTCAAGTGAGATGCGGCGGGCCGCGTAAACAGCAAGCTTGTACGCCTGTGCTTAGTCGGAATCCGGACTGTCGTTCCGCACATAGTAGTGGCTGCGCGCCGAGTCGCTCGGGCAGACCTTCTTCACCACGCCTTCCGCGCACAGCGCTTCGAGATAGCTCGCTGCCGTGCCCCGCGCCACACCCAAGAGCTTCACGACCTCGGACACCTTGAGTTCGGGCACCTCGGCAAACAGCGCCCGCAGCCGGCGCTGGCGGCGGAAGGTTGAATTTGCGCTTTCGAGTGCCGCCGTGAGGTCCTTGCCGGCAAGCGATTCGCGGGCCTCTTGCAGCGCGTCGATTTTTCCCTGCGACGCCTTGGGGTCCGCGGCGCTCGCCATTCCGCTGCCGCCCCGCGGCGGAACGGGCCGCCCCGCATCGTCCGCGCGTGACGTTCCCGAGGCGAAGGAAGCCAGGTCATCGGTGTCGTACTGCAGTTTGTCGGAGTTGAGGATGCGCATGCGCTCGATGACATTGCGCAGTTCGCGCACGTTGCCCGGCCAGTGATATTCGCGCAGGCGCGCTTTGAGCAGCGGCAGGAGAATGGCCAACTTGCCTTCAGGGCGCCGCAGGTTGAGAAAATGTTCGGCGAGGATGACGATGTCGTCGGGTCGCGCGCGCAGCGGCGGCAGTTGAATCTGCAGGCGCTCGAGGCGATACATGAGGTCGGCGCGGAAGCTGCCTTGCTCGACGCGGCGCGCGAGATCGGCGTTGGTCGCGGCGACGATGCGGCAATTGATCTTGTAGGTTTCGCTGCCGCCGACGGCGCGCGCTTCGCCGGTCTCGAGCACGCGCAGCAGCGCCATTTGCAGCTTGGGCGAGATGTCGCCGATCTCGTCGAGGAAGATCGTGCCGGCGCCGGCTTCGCGGAACAGCCCCGGATGCGCCGCCTGCGCGCCGGTGAAGGCACCGCGCTTGTGGCCGAACAGCTCCGATTCGATCAAGGTATCCGAGAGCGCGCCGCAGTTGATTTCGACGAAGGGTTGCTCGCGCCGCGCGCTGCTCTCGTGCAGGGCGCGCGCGACGAGTTCCTTGCCGGTGCCGGTCTCCCCGCTCACTAGGCAAGGCACGTCGACATCGGCGAAACGCCCGATCAGTTCCTTGACGGCCTTCATTTCGCGCGCGCCCGAGATCAGGCGATCAATGCCGCGGCGCGCTTCCTCGCGCGGCGTCGCGATCAAGGCGGCAATCGGAATTTTTGCAGGAATGCGGTCCAGGCTTCGGCTGAGTTCTATGAGATCGATCGCCGACAATTCGGGCGCGAGGCGCAGTTCAAATTCCAGGCGACCTTCGGCGCCATAGTCATGCACGGCGCGACGTAGCTGCGCGAAGTGTTCCGCGGCTTTTTCCTTATGCCCAAGCAGCAGCTGCGCCCGCGCAAAAAACAAGTCGTCGATGTAATGCACGGTGCCGCGTTCATTGCGCGCCTGCAGCAAGCCGATCGCCGCTTCGCCGTGCCGGCAGGCGAGCTCGGCGCGAATCAGCGTATAGGCCTCGAAGCCGATCTTCGCCTCGGTGCGCAACATCTGATCGGCGTGACGGCGGCCCCAATGCAAAGCCTCGTTGACATTGCGCGCGAGAAGCGCTGAACCGGCCCCTATTTTTCTGGACACGAATTTGGGGTAAAACCGTGTCTGGAAAAAGGAGTGTGAAATGCTGAAAGAGAAGGATGAACCGGGGGGTGCGCCG
>CAIXAY010000362.1 GCA_903917505.1 uncultured beta proteobacterium
ACTTCACTGCGCTTAACACGCCGGAGGATCATCCTGCGCGTTCCATGCACGACACCTTCTATCTGCAGGATGCTCCGGGCGTGTTGCTGCGTACGCATACCAGCCCGGTGCAGATTCGCTACATGCAGAGCCACACGGCGCAATTCGGGCATCTCGAGACCATGCCGGAAATTCGCATCATTGCACCGGGCCGCGTCTATCGCGTCGATTCCGACGCCACCCATGCGCCGATGTTCCATCAAGTCGAAGGACTGATGATCGGCGAAGACGTTAGCTTCGCCCATCTCAAGGGAGTGATCGCAGATTTCCTGCGGCGCTTCTTCGAGAGCGACGACCTCAAGGTCCGCTTTCGGCCCTCGTTCTTTCCGTTCACCGAACCGTCGGCCGAAATCGACGTGGCTTTCATGAGCGGCGCCAACGAAGGCCGCTGGCTGGAGATCGCCGGCCGCGGCATGGTCCATCCGAATGTCTTACGCTACGGCGGCGTCGACCCCGAGCGTTACACCGGCTTCGCCTTCGGCATGGGGCCTGATCGCCTGACCATGCTGCGTTATGGCATCGACGATCTGCGCTTGTTCTTCGACGGCGACTTGCGCTTTCTGAGCCAGTTTAACTGATCATGCAATTCTCCGAACACTGGTTGCGCAGCTTCGTCAATCCGCCCATCTCGCGCGATGAGCTTGCGCATCTATTGACCATGGCCGGCCTCGAAGTCGAGGAAATGCGTCCCGTCGCGCCACCTTTTTCCGGCGTCGTCGTTGCTAAGGTGCGCTCGGTCGAGCGCCACCCCGATGCCGACAAGCTCAAGCTCTGCTGGGTCGAGACGGGCGCGTCCGAGCCGTTGCAAATCGTTTGCGGCGCACCCAATGTCGCGGCCGGCATGAAAGTGCCGTGCGCGCTCGTCGGGGCCGAGCTGCCCGGCATGAGCATCAAGGCTGCCCGCGTGCGCGGCGTGGAATCCGCAGGCATGCTCTGCTCGGCACGCGAGCTCGGCCTGTCGCAGGATCACGCCGGTCTCCTGGCTTTGGCGGCCGATGCGCCGGTCGGACAAGACATCCGCGAACATATGCTGCTCGATGATTTTGTCATCACATTGAAGCTGACCCCGAACCGAGCCGACTGCCTGTCGGTATATGGCATCGCCCGTGAAGTTGCGGCGCTGACGGGCGCGCCGCTGTCGCAGCCGCAGATCGCAGCGGTGCCGGCAAGCCACGAGCGTGTTCGCGAAGTGGTGCTCGATGCGCCTGACGCCTGCCCGCGCTATTGCGGCCGCATTATCAGTGGCGTCGATGCCCGTGCGCCGACGCCTGAGTGGATGAAAAGCCGTCTCGAGCGTTGCGCCATTCGCGCGATCAGCGCCCTGGTCGATGTTACCAACTACGTCATGCTCGAACTCGGGCAGCCGCTGCACGCTTTCGATAATGGAGCGCTCGAAGGCAAGATTCACGTGCGTTATCCGCGTGCCGGGGAAAAGCTGCTGCTCCTGAACGAACAAAGTGTCGCGCCTGGCATCGATACCGCGTTGATCGCCGACGAGGCTCACGGTGGCCGAGCCTTGGCGCTGGCAGGCATCATGGGCGGAGCCGAGTCGGGGATCAGCGAAGCCACGACCGAGCTGTTCCTGGAGAGCGCTTTCTTCATGCCGCAGGCCGTCGCCGGCAAGGCGAGGGCGTTGGGCTTCGGCTCGGACGCATCGCACCGTTACGAACGTGGCGTCGACTTTGCGTTGCAACGTCCGGCGATCGAGCGTGCGACCCGACTGATTCTGGAAATTTGCGGCGGTACCGCGGGCCCGGTGATCGAAGCCGTATCGGAGGAAGATTTGCCGCAGCGCAAGCCGGTCAAGCTGCGAGCCGCGCGCGCCGTCAAGGTGCTCGGCATCGAGCTATCTGCGGCGCAAATAGAAGCTTTGCTTGTGCGCCTGAAGTTTCCGTTCGCTCGCGACCAAGCCGACTTCACCGTCACGCCACCCTCGCATCGTTTCGATATCGAGATCGAAGAGGATTTGATCGAGGAAGTCGCGCGCCTGTACGGTTACGACAACATTCCTTCGGTTGCGCCCAAGGGCGGTCTGTCGCTGCTGCCGCTGCCCGAAGAACGGCGCAGCGCAAACGAGCTTCGGCACCTGATGGCCGAACGCGACTATCAGGAAGTGGTCAATTTCAG
>CAIXAY010000363.1 GCA_903917505.1 uncultured beta proteobacterium
GGCGGACAGCTCACCGAAGCCGTGACCAAGAAGCCGTATTGCGTCCTGCTCCTCGATGAAATCGAAAAAGCGCATCCGGACATCTACAATATCCTGCTGCAGGTCATGGACCACGGCACGCTGACCGACAACAACGGGCGCAAGGCCGATTTCCGTAATGCCGTCATCATCATGACGACCAACGCCGGACAGGAATCGATACAGAAGTCGAGCATGGGCGATACCAACGCCAAGCAGCCCGGCGACGAGATGGCCGAGATCAAGCGGCTGTTTACGCCGGAATTCCGCAACCGGCTCGATGCGACGATTTCCTTCAAGGCGCTCGACCATGAGGTCATCCTGCGCGTCGTCGACAAGTTCCTGATGCAGCTCGAAGAGCAGTTGCACGAGAAGAAAGTCGAAGCGACCTTCACCGACGCGCTCAAGGCCCACCTCGCCAGCACCGGCTTCGACCCGCTGATGGGCGCGCGCCCGATGGCGCGGCTGATCCAGGACACGATTCGCTCGGCGCTGGCCGACGAGCTGCTGTTCGGCCGTTTGGCGAATGGCGGGCATGTCACGGTCGACATCGACGCGGACAAGAAGGTGAAACTGGTCTTCGCCGAAGAGGCTGAAGCGGTCGTCTGATCATAGATGGCCGCGAGGTTTCATTTGCCTGCGCCCGTGTAACGTGAATCGGATCGGCGAGAACGCACTGCCAGCCGGCGTGCTCATCAGTGCGCCGATGCGGGCGGGCTATGAAGCCATACTGAGCAAAGAGGCTCTGGCACTCGTTGCTAAATTGCACCGGGCATTCAATTCGCGCCGCCAGGGCTTGCTGCAGGCGCGCGCCGCCCGCCAGGCGCGCATAGACGCCGGCGAGAAACCGGACTTCCTGCCGCAGACCGCGCAGATTCGCACTGGCGACTGGTCGATCGCGCCGCTGCCGCAAGCCTTGGAGCGCCGCCATACCGAGATCACCGGGCCGGTCGAAGCGAAGATGATCATCAACGCCTTCAATTCCGGCGCCGATTCCTACATGGCCGATTTCGAGGATTCGAACAGCCCGAAGTGGGACAACCTGATCCAGGGTCAGCTCAACCTCCACAAAGCCATCCGCCGCGAACTGGCATTCACCAATGAGGCCGGCAAGGAATACCGGCTCGCCGACAAGATTGCGACGCTGCAGAGTCGCCCGCGCGGCTGGCATCTGGACGAAAAGCACGTGACCGTCGACGGCCAGCGCGTCTCCGGCGGCATCTTCGACTTCGCGCTGGTTTTCTTCCACAACGCCAGAGAACAGGTCGTGCGCGGCGCCGGGCCTTTCTACTATCTGCCGAAGCTCGAATCGCATCTCGAAGCGCGCCTGTGGAATGACATTTTCATAATGGCGCAGGAGCACGTCGGTTTGCCGCGCGGTACGATCAAGGCCACGGTCCTCGTCGAAACCATCCTCGCCACCTTCGAGATGGAGGAAATCCTCTACGAGCTGCGCGAGCATTCAGCCGGCCTCAACGCCGGCCGCTGGGACTACATCTTCAGCTGCATCAAGAAATTCAGGAAGGACAAATCCTTTTGCCTCGCCAACCGCGACCTGATCACCATGGAAGTGCCTTTCATGCGCTCCTACGCGCTGCACCTCGTCAAGGTCTGCCACAAGCGCGGCGCCCCGGCGATCGGCGGCATGAGCGCGCTGATCCCGATCAAGAACGATGCGGTCGCCAACGAAAAAGCGCTGGCCGGAATCCGCCACGACAAGCGGCGTGATGCCCACGACGGTTTCGACGGCGGCTGGATCGCCCACCCTGGCCTCGTCGCCATCGCCGCCGAGGAATTTCGCAAGGTGCTCGGTGATCGCCCGAACCAATGGCAACTGCAGCATGACGAAAACTTCACCGCCGCGGATTTTCTCAATTTCCAGCCGTCGCAACCGATCACCGAAACCGGCGTGCGCAATAACATCGACGTCGGCATCCACTACCTCGGCAGCTGGCTTGCCGGCAACGGCTGCGTGCCGATCAACAACCTGATGGAAGATGCGGCGACCGCCGAAATCGCCCGCTCGCAGGTCTGGCAGTGGGTCATCTCGGCCAAGGGCATCCTCGACGACGGGCGCAAGGTCACCGGCGACATGGTGCGCCAGATGATCGCCGAGGAACTGCCGAGAATCGAGGCGACGGTCAGCGCCCAGGGCGAGGATACGGCCAGCTACGAAC
>CAIXAY010000364.1 GCA_903917505.1 uncultured beta proteobacterium
AAGGAATACGTCGATTCGATCATCGACGCCGTGCACTGGCTGGGCTTCTCGTGGCAGGACGAGGCCGAAAACAATCTCTATTTCGCCTCCGACTATTTCGACGCGATGTACGCCTGCGCCGTATATCTGATCGAGTCGGGCCATGCCTACGTCGACAGCCAGAGCGCCGACGAAATGCGCGCGCACCGCGGCACGCTGACCCAGCCCGGCCGGGATTCGCCTTTCCGCGCCCGCCCGCGCGCCGAGAACCTCGACCTTTTCCGGCGCATGCGCGCCGGCGAATTCGCCGACGGCGAATACATCCTGCGCGCCAAGATCGACATGGCTTCGCCCAACATCAATCTGCGCGACCCGGCGATCTATCGCATCCGCCACGCGACGCATCACAACACCGGCGACGCCTGGTGCGTCTATCCGATGTACACCTTCGCGCATCCGATCGAGGACGCGCTCGAGAACATCACCCACTCGATCTGCACGCTCGAGTTCGAGGATCAGCGCCCGTTCTACGACTGGCTGCTCGAACGCCTCGCCGAGGGCGGACTATTCCAGCGGCCGCTGCCGCAGCAGATCGAATTCTCGCGCCTCAACCTCTCTTACGTCGTCCTCTCCAAGCGCAAGCTGATCCAGCTCGTCGAGGAAAAGCACGTCAGCGGCTGGGACGATCCGCGCCTGCCGACGCTGGTCGGCGCGCGCCGACGCGGCTACACGCCCGAGGGTTTCTACCTGTTCGCCGAGCGCATCGGTGTGTCCAAGGCCGATTCGCTGATCGACTACGCGCTGCTCGAAGAAGCGATGCGCGAAGTCCTCAACGAAGCCGTCGAAAGGCGCATCGCCGTGCTCGATCCCTTGAAACTCATCATCGACAACTATCCGGCCGATCAAAGCGAAGAATGTCATGCGCCCAACCATCCGCTCAAGCCCGAACTCGGCAAGCGCGTTTTGCCTTTCGACCGCGAGCTGTGGATAGAGCGCGAAGATTTCATGGAGGTGCCGAGCAAGGGCTACCGCCGGCTCTTCCCCGGCAACATGGCGCGCCTGCGCTATGGCTTCGTCGTCAAGTGCACCGGCTGCGACAAGGATGCGAATGGCCAGGTCGTCGCCGTGCATTGCGACTACCTGCCCGACTCGAAGAGCGGCACGCCCGGCGCCGACACCTACAAGGTCAAGGGCAATCTGCACTGGGTCTCGGTCGCCGCCGGCTACGCCGCCGAAGTGCGGCTCTACGAGCGCCTGTTCGCCTACCCGGCGCCCGGCAGCTGGCGCGAAGAAACCGCCGGCGCAGCGGCGACGCCGACGGCCGGCGACGGCGACGGCGACGGTTTCGAGCGCAACTTCCTCGACGACCTCAATCCCGACAGCATGAAAGTCATCACCGCCTGGCTCGAACCGGCGCTCAAGCTGGAGCGGCCTGAAGAGCGCTTCCAGTTCGAACGGCACGGCTATTTCGTCGCCGACCGCATCGACTCGAAAGACGGCGCGCCGGTATTCAACCGCACGGTGACGCTCAAGGAATCGC
>CAIXAY010000365.1 GCA_903917505.1 uncultured beta proteobacterium
ACGCGCTGCCCTCCCCACACTTTCGCTGTACGATGCGCAACGCAATTGGCCCGCAGTGGCGCACCAACTGGCAGAAGCAACACGAAAGCGTATTTCACAAAAGGCACACCTGCTCTCGATATTAAGTTAGCGCTTATGGGCGAAAGCCGGGATCCAGCAGTGTCCTAAAAGCCTGGGTCCCGGCTTCCGCCGGGACGACGCCTGGGTGCATGATTTGACAGTGCGCACTTGGCAATGCAAGATCGCTGACCGCAAGCCGATCCATCCTGCTTGCGCTTATCTCCACTCTCGTACAAGGAAATCCAATGACGCAACGTGTTGCTCTGGTTACCGGCGCCATGGGCGGTCTGGGCACCGCCATTTGCCAGGAGCTCGCCAAAGCCGGCCACAAGGTCGTCGCGGCCTACCATCCCGAGTTCGACAAGCCGGACGAATGGGGTAAGGAAATGGCCGCTGCCGGCTTCAACGATTTCATCACGGTGTGCGGCGATGTCGCCGATTTCACTTCGTGCGCGGCGATGGTCGCCGATGCCGAAGCCAAGGCCGGCGCCATCGACATCCTGGTCAACAACGCCGCGATCACGCGCGACCGGCTGTTCGCCAAGCTCGATCCGGCGCAATGGGAGGCCGTGATTTCGACCAACCTGACGAGCCTGTTCAACATGACCAAACAGGTTTCCAACAAGATGGCGGCGCGCGGCTGGGGCCGCATCATCAACATCTCGTCGGTCAATGGCGTCAAGGGGCAGGCGGGGCAAACGAACTACGCGGCGGCCAAGGCCGGCGTGATCGGCTTCACCAAGGCGCTGGCCGCCGAACTCGCGGTCAAAGGCGTGACGGTCAATGCCATCGCCCCGGGCTATGTCGCGACCAAGATGGTCATGGCGATCAAGCCCGAGGTTCTGCAAGGCATCATCGATTCGGTGCCGATGAAGCGCCTGGCACGCCCGGAAGAGATCGGCGGCGCCTGTGTCTATCTCGCTTCGGAACTCGCCGGTTTCATGACCGGTGCAACGATGAACATCAATGGCGGTTTGTATTACCAGTGAGGCCCGTGCCGCAGCGGCGGCCTGGGTTTTCGCCAAGGTATAATCGCTGTCAGCAGCAACGCGCCGTGAAGAGCGTACCGGGGGTATTTGGCAATCGAGAGGATTCAATGCAAGCGCCGTTGCGACTGATCAAGAAATACCCGAACCGCCGGCTTTACGACACGCAAACGAGCAGCTACATCACGCTGAGTGATGTCCGGGCGCTCGTCCTCGCGGCAGAGAACTTCAAGGTGCAGGACGCCAAGAGCGGCGAGGACCTGACGCGCAGCATCCTGTTGCAGATCATCATCGAGGAGGAAATGGCGGGAACGCCGCTGTTTACGACCGAGCTCCTGACGCAGATGATCCGCTTTCACGGCCAGTCGATGCAGGGCATGCTCGGCAGCTATCTCGAAACGAACATGAAGTCGTTTTCCGATTTCCACCAGCAGCTCGAAGCGCAGTCGCACCTGCTCTACGGCGAGAACAGCGGCCAGGTGCAGAACGATCTGTGGACCCAGTTCATGAATTTCCAGGGACCGGCCATGCAGACGATGATGGCCACCTTCATGGACCAGAGCAAGAAGATGCTCGATCAGATGCAGGATCAGCTGAAGAATCAGACGCTCAACATGTTCTCGGGAATCCAGATTCCCGAACCGGGCGGCGACGATACGAAGCAGCCGGACAACAGCAAGGACCAGGGCTAAAGTCCGCAAAAGGTTGCTGCGCCACGCACTCAAGAAATGATTGGCCGCGTTGACAGCGGCGCTATGTGTTGGCAAAATGGCCAACATGAAGGCCGAGTTGATTACGCGCTTCCGCGATATTGCCGACGATGAAACCGGCGTCGAGATGATCGTGTGGCGCGTCTCGGCGCCGCTGAAGCCCTCGTAGCACTACTACAAGTACCGGCTTGTTTACCTGGTCTCCGGCAAGCGCGTCGTGGGGTTCGATAACGAGCGCGGGAAAGGCGATCACCGGCACGTGGGAAGCAGACAATTGCCTTATGAGTTTTCCGGAATCGATCAGTTGATCGACGATTTTATTGAAGAGGTCGAACGATGGAAAAGAGAACACTGACCATCACTTTGCAGGCAGACTGGAAAGCCGCATTGCGGGCCTCGGCGCAGGATGCGTTCAAAGCCAAGGGCTACCAGGGAGAGCGTTTGAACTTCGAGTCTGCCGATGCGTTCTTCTCACGCCTGACCGAACGCCGATGGGCGCTGGTTCACGCGTTGCAAGGTGCCGGCGAGATTGCCGTGCGCGAACTGGCGCGGCGGGTCGGGCGTGATGTGAAGCGTGTTCATCAGGACGCAGTGGTGCTGGCCGATTTGGGGTTGATAGAACGCACTGATCGCGGTGGCTTGTGTTGCCCGTTCAGCGATATTCACGTCGATCTGCATCTGCGTCAGGCGGCCTGATCGCCAGCATCGCCTGTACCCGGTCGACGAAGCCACTGCTCAACCGGACGTCCGATTTAGGCCGCTGAAACGCAGATAGCGATTTACTTTCGCCTCATTCGTTTCCGCGATTCCCCATGTCCAAATCTGCAAACATCGGCTTCGTTTCGCTCGGCTGCCCGTAGGAGTCTATAAGTAAACCGAATTGGGCTTGTGTTGAATGGCGACACGCGCCATCAAGAACGTTTACGTCATTGAGTCGGACACCGGGCATCCGATCTTTGGCCTGCTTGACCTAAACCTTGGCCAGGTCAAGGTTGATGCAAAGCAATCTACCCTCGAAGATTGGCAAAAAGAAGCACGCAAGCTTGAACTGCAAGGCAAGCAGGAACAGGCCGAAGCGATCCGTCGCACCATCCTGAAACAGATGCCAGTCCCGTGGCCGGTGCTATATGAAGGCAAGGTCATCGAGCTGCTGCAGAAGGTCTTCCGGGAAGACCTTCCCGGTAACAAGCTGCGGCAGCAACTCTACGAGTACGCAACCTGTTTTGATGAGCCGCAGCTCGCTGGCTGGCTGCTTAAGGAGGCTAAATTCGACCAAGCGAAAAACTTCGACCAGCAACGACTAACCTTCGGGAGAAAGACCTACATTCCCTATTTTGCTAACCATTTCAAAGATATTCTGAAGCAATGCAGCCAGCACGGCATTGAGCATCGTTTGCCGATGAATCAGACGCCGCTGATGGCGGCCGCAGCCGCCGGCAACGTGCGGCTCGTGGAAGCTCTTCTGGAGCGCGGTGCTGACCGTGAGGCCATCGATCACTATGGCTACAACGCACTGCACTGGGCCCTGCGGGAAGCGTTCCGCGATGAAAAATTTGCGCGCGGACCGTTTGCCGCACTCTACGAACAGCTTGCCCCGGCAAGCCTTGACGTCAATACCGGCGATCGACTGGTGCGTATTGACCGGCATCTGTCCGAATACTTGCTCTTCCAGACGCTGTGGGTCTTGTTCAAGTCACGTTTTACTCACTGGCAGCGCAGGGCCAATGGAGCCTTCGAGACCCAGGCGATCTTGAAAGCGTGGCAGCATCTGCCCGCCAATGTCGTGCGCCCTGAACGCAATAAACGTCAGCATCTTTCCGGCGTGCTCGCGAGAAACGAGATTGACCGTGACTACGCCTACAACCGCGCGCTGTTCATACGGGTGGCGCAAGGCTGGTATCAATTCAATCCAAGACTTGCCGTGCGTCGCCGGAAGGGGGACGAAGAATGCTGGACGCCGCTTTATGCCGCCCTTAATCTGCCGTTGATCAATGAATTCTCTCTCGACAATGGCTGGGACAGTGTTGCGCTGTCCATTGAACACTATCTGTCTTCGGCGGGTTTGCCCGAACGCACCACGCCCATCGCCGCCGAGCGTGCCCTAGCGCGTACGGCAGCGTTACAGCGTCAGCGGGAAGAGCAGGAGGCTGAAGAGCTCGCGACAATAGGGCGCTGGCGAGCGGAGCAAACCGCTGCCCGAAGTCAGCCTGTGAAATGGGGTTCGCGAGAAGCCAAGAAGCTTGAAATCGAGCGCCTGAGACGAGAAATTGAGGAGCGCAAGAAACGCTGATCACTATAAAATGGCTGAGATCGGCTGTGGGCCGAAATTAGACGGTCGAAATGCTTGCCTTTTATCATCGGATTTTTTCCAGAGATAACTCGTGGGTTTTATGAAAAATGGTTATGGCATAGTGACTTTTAGAGTTTGACAATATGAACAATAGAAAAAATGCACCGAGCATAGGATTCCTCAGTCTTGGTTGCCCCAAGGCTTTAGTCGATTCGGAACAAATCCTGACCAAGCTGCGCGCCGAAGGCTACATTATCTCGCCGTCATATGAAGGCGCCGATCTCGTGGTCGTCAATACCTGCGGCTTCATCGACTCGGCAGTCGAAGAGTCCCTCGATGCGATCGGCGAAGCGCTGGCCGAGAACGGCAAGGTCATCGTCACCGGCTGCCTCGGCGTCAAGGACGAGATGATCCGCGCGGCGCACCCGCAGGTGCTGGCGATCACCGGCCCGCACGCCGCCGACGAAGTGCTGCGCCACGTGCACGCGTACCTGCCGCAGCCGCACGATCCTTACACCAGCCTGGTGCCGCCGCAGGGCATCAAGCTGACGCCGCAGCACTTTGCCTACCTCAAGATTTCCGAAGGCTGCAACCACAGCTGCACGTTCTGCATCATCCCTTCGATGCGCGGGCCGCTGGTCAGCCGGCCGATCGGCGACGTGCTGCAGGAAGCGAAATACCTCGCCGAGGCCGGCGTGCACGAACTCCTGGTCATCTCGCAGGACACCAGCGCCTTCGGCGTCGACGTGAAATACCGCACCGGTTTCTACGGCGGCCGCCCGGTCAAGACACGGCTGAAAGAACTGTGCGAGGCGCTCGGCGAGCTCGGCATCTGGGTGCGCCTGCATTACGTCTACCCCTATCCGAGCGTCGACGATCTGCTGCCGCTGATGGCCGAGGGCAAGATCCTGCCTTACCTCGACGTGCCTTTCCAGCACGCCAACCGGCGCATCCTCAAAGCCATGAAGCGGCCGGCGAGCAGCGAAAACAACCTCGAGCGCATCAAGGGCTGGCGCGCGGTCTGCCCCGACATCACGCTGCGCAGCACTTTCATCGCCGGTTTCCCCGGCGAGACCGAGGAAGAGTTCGAAGAACTGCTCGAATTCATCGCCGAAGCGCGGCTCGACCGGGTCGGCTGCTTCGCCTACTCGCCGGTCGATGGCGCCGCGGCCAACGCGCTGCCCGGCGCGCTGCCCGAGGAGGTGCGCGAAGACCGCCGGCGGCGCCTGATGGAACTGCAGGAAGACATCTCGGCCGATCTGCTCGCCGCCAAGATCGGCCGCGAGATCGACGTGCTGGTCGACGCCGTCGACGACGAGGGCAGCATCGCCCGTTCGTCGGCCGACGCGCCGGAGATCGACGGGCTGGTTTTCATTGACGATTTCTTCGACGCCGAAGCCGGCGATTTCCTGCGCGTGCGCGTCGTCGATGCCGATGAGCATGATTTGTATGCGGAGGTCGTAAAGAATTAACCACAACGGGCACAACGAACACAACGAACACAACGAAAAATGGAATTCAATTTGTTCGCTTTGGTTCTTGTTGTGACCGTTGTGGTGAATCGCTTTTCTTCAGGAGTGCAAGCGTGTCGCAAGCGAATCTGATCGAGCAGCTCGTCGCCATTGTCGGCGCGGCGAACGTGCTGACGGCGGCCGACGCCATGTTTCCCTATCTCGGGGACTGGCGCGGGCGTTATCGCGGCGCGGCGCGCTGCGTCGTGCGTCCGGGCACGACCGAGGAAGTGTCGGCGGTGGTGCGCGCCTGCGTGGCCGCCGGTGTGGCGATGGTGCCGCAGGGCGGCAACACCAGCCATTGCGGCGCGAGCATTCCCGACCTCTCGGGCACGGCGGTGCTGATCAGCCTTTCCCGCCTGAACCGGATCCGCGTGATCGATGCACCCAACAACACCATGACCGTCGAAGCCGGCTGCGTGCTGCAGGCCTTGCAGGAAGCCGCGCTGGCGGCCGGACGGCTGTTCCCGCTGTCGCTCGCGGCCGAGGGCAGCTGCCAGATCGGCGGCAACCTGTCGACCAACGCCGGCGGGGTGCAGGTGCTGCGCTACGGCAATACGCGCGAACTGACGCTGGGCGTCGAGGTCGTGCTGCCGAACGGCGAAATCTGGAGCGGCCTGCGCGGCCTGCGCAAGGACAATACCGGCTACGACTTGAAGCAGCTCTTCATCGGTGCCGAAGGCACGCTCGGCATCATCACCGCCGCGGTGATGAAGCTCTTTCCGCTGCCGCAGGCTAGCGCCCTGGCCTGGCTGGCGATTGCCTCGCCGCAGGCCGCGGTCAACCTGCTCAGTGAATTGCAGGCGGCTTTCGGCGCGACGCTGACGGCCTGCGAACTGGTTTCCGATGTCTCGCTCGGCATGGTGCTCAAGCACATTCCCGGCGCGCAGGCGCCGCTCTCGCAGAGTCCGTGGCACCTGCTCGTCGAACTCTCGGGCGCGGGCGAGGACGTAGCGCTGCGCGGCGCGCTCGAGGCCTTCCTCGAACATGCGCTGGCCGGCGAGATGATCAGCGACGGGGTGATCGCGCAGAGCGGCGAGCAGGCCAAGCGCCTGTGGGCGCTGCGCGAGAACATCAGCGAAGCGCAGAAGATCGAAGGCATCAGCATCAAGCACGACATCTCGGTGCCGATCTCGCGCATCGGCGAATTCGTGGCGCGCGCCGACGCGGCGCTGAAGAAAAGTTTTCCGGGAATTCGCATCGTCGCTTTCGGCCACGTCGGCGACGGCAACCTGCATTACAACCAGTCGAAGCCCGAAGCGGGCGAGAACGCCGCTTTCATCGCCGCGACGCCGCAGGTCAACGAAATCGTCCACGACATCGTACACGCGCTCGGCGGCAGCATCAGCGCCGAGCACGGCATCGGCCAGTTGAAGCGCGAGGAACTCCTGCGCTACAAGAGCCCGCTGGAAATGGACATGATGCGCGCCGTCAAGCGCGCTTTCGACCCGCTCGGTCTGATGAATCCGGGCAAGGTGCTCTGACGCAGGGGTGAAACCAACCGAGCCTGGATTGCCCCTTCCGCGCCGCGACCGCACAAGAATAGATCTGGAGATTGCGCATGAAGGAAATTGTTGTAATCGCGCCGGTCAATTTCATGAACGAGCCCACCCGGCTTTTGATCGCCGGGAACGGCTACAACAACGTCGAACTCCTTGAAGGCGAGGGGCGTAGCGGCATTGAATTGACCCGGTTGACCATCGACGGCGGAGCCAAAGTGATCGTTTCGCGCGGCGGAACTTACGAGATGATCAAGTCGCAGTTCGACATTCCGGTCGTTGAGGTCAAGGTCACGGCGTTCGACCTGATCGAGAGTTTCAAAGCGGTGCTGCAGGCCGGGCAAAGCGGCCCGATCGGCGTCATCGGTTATCGCAACGTGATTGCCGGCGCGCCGCTCATCGCCGAGGTCATGGGCCTGCAAGCGCTCTGTTTCGAAATCACCGACAAGAGCGGAATCGCCGCTGAGGTCGAGCGGCAGATCGCGCAGGGCGTGCGGGTGTTCATGGGCGACGGCAATGTCGTCGGCGCCGTCGCCAGGCATGGGTGCCGGGCGGTCCTGGTCCAGTCCGGCAACCAGGCGATGCAGAGCGCGATCGAGCAGGCGAAAGGCATCCTCCACGCGGCGCAACAGGAAAAAGAGAAAGCGCAGCGGTTTTCAACCATCATCGATTTCGTGCACGACGGCATCATCGCTGTCGATACCGCGGGCTGTATCACGGTGTTCAACACCGCCTTGCAGAAGATCACCGGATTTTCCCGGCAGGAGGCGCTCGGAAGGAAGATCACCGACATCATTCCCGACACACGGCTGCTCAAGGTTCTTGAAACGGCAAAATCGGAACTGGGCGACATTCAGCGCCTCGACGAGCACACCGTGATCGCCACCAATCGCATTGCGGTGGTCGTCGATGGCGAGGTCAGGGGCGCGGTGGCGACCTATCAGGATATCAGCGAAGTGCAGCGGCTTGAGCAGGCCATCCGCATCCGCCTGTCGGAAAAAGGCTTCGTCGCGCAATACACTTTTGCCGATATCGTCCATCAGAGCGCCGCGATCGCCGAATGCATCCGGACCGCGCAAAAATTCGCCCGCTACGATACCTCGGCGCTGATCTGCGGGCCGTCGGGCGTCGGCAAGGAGCTTTTTGCGCAAGGTATTCACAACGCCAGTCAGCGCAGAAATTCCCCGTTTGTGGCAATCAACTGCGCGGCCTTGCCCGAGGCGCTGATTGAGAGCGAGCTCTTTGGTTATGTCGAGGGTTCGTTTACCGGCGCTGCCAAAAGGGGCAAGCCGGGCCTGTTTGAAATGGCCCACGGCGGGACGATTTTTCTCGACGAGATCAGCGAACTGCCGCTCGTCCTGCAGGGGCGCCTGCTGCGCGTGCTGCAGGAAAAGCAGGTCATGCGCATCGGCGACAATAAGCTGATTCCGGTCGATGTCCGGGTCGTCTGCGCCACCAATCGCGATCTGCGCCACCTCGTCAGTCTTCAGCAATTCCGCAGCGACCTGTACTTCCGGGTGGCGATACTGAATCTGTATATCCCGGCCTTGAACGAGCGCAGCGAAGACATCGCGCTGCTCAGCGCGCATTTCGTCGAAGCATTCGGCTATCGCTATCGCAAGGGCCGCATGACGCTCACGCCGCAGGCCATCGACTATTTGCGCGAATATCACTACGAAGGCAACGTCCGCGAGTTGCAAGGGATGATAGAGCGCGCGGTGGTCATCTGCGAAGGCAAGTCGATCGGCCGCGACGACCTGATGGTGATGACCCGCGCCGGGCCCGCGCAGGCCCTGGCCGAGGGCGAGGAGGCTTTCCCGGCCGGCCAGAGTTTGCGCGAGGTCGAGGACTGGTATATCCAGCAGGTGTATCGAAAGGCCAAGGGCTCGGTCAAGGAATGCAGCGCCATATTGGGCATAGATCGCACGACGCTGTGGCGGCGAATCCGGGAGATCCCGCTCGTGCTCTGAATGCGATGGCCGCTCGCCACTGTAGCGCCATTTCCTGGTTGCAAAATGCCGCTGCTGGTTGCAACCTGCAACGAACGGTCGGCCTTTGCCGGTTGCGTTCGCGGGCGAAGAAGTCGATGGAACAGAGGCTTGCCGCTGCGCGCGCGGGTGGCTCGCATATTGCTGCAGGGCTGCTGAAGACGGGCTGCAGTCGATCAAGGTCTGTCACGCTCGGGGAATCGTCTTGTGATGAAGATCGGCTTGACCAGTTTTGCTTTTCGCTGGGCCTTTCAGGCCGGAATGCCTGTCGCTGACTTTCTTCATCTGGCCGCAGACGCGGGCGCAGAGGTCGCTCAGCTTTGCGAGAACTCGGGCGTCGATGGTCTCGATGAAGCGGGTCTGAAAACAACGGCGCGCCTCGCGCGCCAACTCGATCTGGTTCTCGAAGGCGGCGGGCGAGGCGCGAAACTCGCGCAAATGGAGGCCGGCATCCGCCGGACCGCCAGTCTCGACGGGATCATCTATCGCTGTGTAATCGATGCGGACGGACTCGCGCCGGAGGCGATCATTGCCAATCTGCGAACCTTGTTGCCGCTGCTGCGCGACAGTGGCGTCATCTTCTGCGCGGAAAATCACTTGCGTTTCTCACCCCAGACTGTGCGCCGCATCGTTTGCGCCGTCGACGATCCGGCCGTCGGCGTTTGTCTGGATCCGCTCAATTCGATAGCGCAATGGGTAGGGCCGGAGGAAACTATACGGGAACTCGCTCCGCTGGCGCGAACGGCGCATATCAAGGATGCCAGCATCCGGCGTTCAGGATCGGGTTTCACCATCACCGGCATGCCGCTCGGTGAAGGGCAACTTGATCTGGCCGGCTTTCTGGCCGCGGTGGCGCCGCGCGTCGAGAGTTTGCTGTTCGAATCGTGGATGGACCCGGTCGATGGCGAACGCGGCGAATCGACCTTGACACAGGAAAACTTGTGGGCGAGGAACGCCCTGGCACTGATCAGGCAGTTGCGTACCCATCGATAGGAATTGAACTTGTGCCGGCCATGACCGGCGCAGGGCAAGCGCTCTATAGGGAGGTTTACGATGAATGCAAGTGAGGGTTTCGCGCCGAATCGCTATGCCGTCATCACCGGCTTCTACGGCAGGCAAGGCAATCGTTTCCTCGAGTATCAGCCGCAACGCAAGCTGACCGAGAAGCTGCAGATGATCGCGGCAACGCCGGGATGCGCAGGCGTCGAGCTCTGCTACCCCGATGACTTCAGCGATCGGCCCTTGCTTGCTACGCTGCTCGCCGATCTCAAGCTTGGCGTCTCCGCACTGAATTTCCGTTCGCGCCGCCCGGGGCAATGGATGCGCGGCGCCTGGGCGTCGGAGAACGCCGCCGACCGCCAGGCGGTGATCGACGATTGTCGACGCCTGATGGACATTGCCGGCGAAATCGGCGTGCCGCGGGTCACCAATTGCCCGCTCAACGACGGCGCCGATTTCGTTTTCGAGATGGATTATGCGCGCGCCTACGACCATGCCGC
>CAIXAY010000366.1 GCA_903917505.1 uncultured beta proteobacterium
CATAGCCGCCGAGCATGGCGAAAGCACCGTGCGCAAGGTTGACGAAGTTCATCAAGCCCAGCGTCACCGACAGGCCGACGCTGATCAGGAAGAGCAACATGCCGGCAGCGAGGCCATCAAAGATGATGGTCATGACGTGGATTCCCGAGAAGCGCAAAAAAGCAGTTTAACCACAACGGGCACAACGGACACGACGAGAACCAAAAGACTTGGATTTTTTCTGCTTTCGTTGTGTCCGTTGTGGTTAATTCTGATTTTCTTATTCTAAGCGCGCGGCTTCCATTTGGCATGGCTGCCGCGCGCCGTAAGTTTATTGCTTGCCCGGGTCCTTGAATTCGGCGACCTGGTCGAACTCGACGTTCTGCAGCTTGCCGCCGACTTTCTCGACCTTGCGGATGTATACGGTCTGGACGATGTCGCGGGTCGCCGGGTCGATCTCGACCGGGCCGCGCGGGCTCATCCACTTCAGGCCGCGGGCGGCGGCGATGAACTTCTCGGCGTCGGCGTCGCCGCCGGTCTTCTTCAGCGCTTCGGCGATCAGGCGCATGCCGTCATAGCCGGCGACGGCCATGAAGTTCGGCCGGTCTTTCGGATAAGCCTTGTAATAAGCTTCGGTGAAGGCCTTGTTCTCCGGCGATTTGTGCGCTTCCGAGTAATGGAAGGAATTGATCACGCCGAGCGCCGGATCGCCGATCGCGTCGATCACGTCCTCGTCGATCAGGTCGCCGGTGGCAATCAGCTTGATTCCGGCCTGGGCGAGGCCGCGCTCCTGGAAACCCTTCATGAACGCGATGCCCATCGCGCCGTTCGGGACGAACAGGAAGACCGCGTCGGGTTTGACGTCCTTGGCCTTTTGCAGGTAGGGCGAGAAATCGTTGCTGTTGACCGGCACGCGCACTTCGCCGACGATCTGGCCGCCGGCGGCGGTGAAGGTTTTCTTGAACTGGCCTTCGGCGTCGTAGCCCGGGCCGTAATCGGCGACGATGGTGTACACCGTCTTGATCTTGTTCTTGGCCGCCCAGCTGGCGATCGGCGCCGTGACCTGGGGCAGGGTCATCGAGGTGCGCACGATGTAGTCGGATTTGGTGGTGATCGACGAGGTCGCGGCATTCATCACCACCATCGCCTTCTTCGCTTCGGTGGCGATCGGCGCGACGGCGAAGGCCTCGGGGGTCAGGCTGAAACCGGCGAGGATATCGACCTTGTCCTGGATCACCAGTTCCTGCGCGTTGCGCTTGCTGACGTCGCCCGAGGTGCCCGGGGCATCGTCCTTGATGATCAGCTGCACCTTGCGTCCGGCGATGGTGTCGTTGTTCTGCGCGAGATAGAGCTTGATGCCGTTGGCGATCTGCTTGCCGTGCGAGGCGAACGGTCCGGTCATCGGCAAGACGAGGCCGATCTTCAGGTCGGCGGCGTGTACGCCCGCCGACGCGAGCAAGGCGAAAGCTGCTGCTGCGATGCTGCTCTTCAAATGCCGCATGTCTGGTCTCCTTAGAGTGGGCTAGCCTGCCTGCAAGGGCAAGGGGTACTGACGCTGATCGGTGGCGCGGTGCGGGCCCGAACCCGTCGCGTTGACCTTGTCCGGACAGCATAGTGCCGCGCATCGTGCTTCCCGGCAACCGCGCTTCGATTCTATTAGCTATCGCTTTCTGTTATAACGGATTATGCTCGCAACTTGGGGAGGCGGAGCCTTGAATCTCAAACAATTAGAATACTTCGTACACGTCGCCGAACTCGGCAGTTTCAGCAAGGCGGCGCTGATCCTGAACATCGCCCAGCCGGCGCTGTCGCGCCAGGTGCGCCTGCTCGAGACCGACCTGCACATCACCCTGCTGACGCGCAACGGCCGCGGCGTCGTGCTGACCGAGGCCGGGCAGCGCCTGTTCGATCACAGCGTCGGCATCCTGCAGCTGGTGGCGCGCGTCACCGAGGAAATCGAAGCGGCGCGCGACGTTCCGGCCGGGCGCATCGTCATCGGCCTGCCGCCGAGCATGGGACGGCGCCTGACCCTGCCGCTCGTCGAAGCCTTCCGCCACACGCTGCCGAAGGCGCGCCTCGCGATCGTCGAGGGCTTGTCGACCCACCTCACCGAATGGATCGCCACCGGCCGGGTCGATCTGGGCCTGGTGCTCAATCCCGAGCCCAATGCGGCGATCGAGGTGACGCCGGTGTTCGAAGAGCCGCTCGGGCTGGTCGGGCCGGCGCTGGCCAAGGGCCAGAAAGCAACTCCGATCGCCCTGGCCGAAGTCATCAACTATCCGCTGGTCCTGCCGGAGCGCAGCCATGCCTTGCGCAAGCTGCTCGAGACGCAGTCCGCGCTGTCCGCGCTCAAGTTGAACGTCGTCCTCGAGGTCTCGAGCGTGCTGTCGATCCTCGACCTGGTCGCCGCCGGCCACGGCTATGCCGTCCTGTCGCAGACCGCGCTGGCCGCCTCGGGCCGGCCCGAGGCTTTCAGCTTCCGGCCGCTGACCAAACCGAGCCTCTCCAGCACCTTCTTCATCGCCGTCTCGGCGCAAAAGCCGATCACGCCGCTCGGCCGGCATGCTTTCCGCCTGATGCAGGAACTCGTCGTCTCGACTTCGGCGGGCGCCGACAGCACCCATATCAAAACGCGATAGCTAGTAGTACACGCCGTGGCTTGGCTGGCCAGGGCAGTGTGGTCAGAATGGCGTCGTCCCCATGACGATACCCGTTCTGCCTATGCAAACGCCAATCCCCTGCCTGTTCATGCGCGGCGGCACCTCGCGCGGCCCCTTCTTCAATGCCGCCGACCTGCCCGCCGATATCGCGCTGCGCGATCGCGTGCTGCTGGCCGTCATGGGCTCGCCCGACCGCCGCGAGATCGACGGACTCGGCGGCGCGCACCCGCTCACCAGCAAGGTCGGCATCGTCAGCCCCAGCAAGACGCCGGGAGTGGACCTCGATTTTCTTTTCGCGCAGGTCGTCGTCGACCAGCCGCTGGTCGATACGACGCCCAATTGCGGCAACATGCTCGCCGCCGTCGTTCCCTTCGCCCTGGAAACGGGGCTGGCGCAGGCGCAAGGCGCGCGCACCACGCTGCGCGTGCTGACCCTGAATACCGACATGCAGTGCGATGTCACCGTGGCCACGCCGGGCGGCCGGGTGAGCTACGACGGCGAGGCGAAGATCGACGGCGTCCCGGGCAGCGCGGCGCCGATCAAGATCAACTTCCTCGATACCGCCGGCTCGATCTGCTCCGGCCTGCTGCCGACCGGCCATGTCGTCGACGAAGTCGATGTCGCCGGCCTCGGCACCCTGCAGGTGACCTGCATCGACAACGGCATGCCGCTGGTCATGCTGCGCGCCGCCGACCTCGGCCGCACCGGCTACGAGGGCGTCGCCGAACTGAACGCCGACGTCGAGCTCAAGGCCCGGCTGGAAGCGCTGCGCCTCGAGACCGGCAAGCTGATGGGCCTCGGCGACGTGAGCAAGAAGACCTATCCGAAGATGTGCCTGATCGCCGCGCCGCGTGCAGGCGGCAGCATTTCCACGCGCTGCTTCATTCCGCACGTCTGCCACGACGCCATCGGCGTGCTCGCCGCGGTCACCGTCGGCACGGCCTGCGTGCTCGACGGCTCGGTCGCCGCGGGCATCGCCGTCGTCCCGGTGGGCAACGTCAAGCCGGTTTCGGTCGAGCATCCGAGCGGCGAATTCACCGTCGAGCTCGAAGTCGATCCGGCCAATCCGCAGAACGTCACCCGCGCCGCGCTGCTGCGCACGGCGCGCCTGATCATGCGCGGCGAGGTCCTGATCCCGTCTTCAATCTGGCAAGGAAAACAGGAATGATCATCGATTGCCACGGCCATTACACGACTGCGCCGAAGGCGCTGGAGGACTGGCGCAACAGGCAGGTGGCCGGCCTCAAAGACCCGGCGCTCTCGCCGCGCGCCGCCGACCTGAAGATTTCCGACGACGAGTTGCGCGAGAGCATCGAGAGCAACCAGCTGGCCAAGATGCGCGAGCGCGGCAGCGACCTCACGATCTTCTCGCCGCGCGCCAGCTTCATGGCGCACCACATCGGCGATTTCAATACCAGCTCGACCTGGGCGGCGATCTGCAACGAGCTGTGCTACCGCGTTTCGACGCTGTTCCCCGACCATTTCATCCCGGCGGCGATGCTGCCGCAATCGCCGGGCGTCGCGCCGGCGACCTGCATTCCCGAACTCGAGCGTTGCGTAAAGGATTACGGCTGCGTCGGCATCAACCTCAATCCCGACCCCTCGGGCGGCCACTGGGCCTCGCCGCCGCTCTCCGACCGCTCGTGGGACCCGATCTACGAGAAGATGGTCGAGTACGAAATCCCGGCGATGATCCATGTCAGCACCAGCTGCAACCCCTGTTTCCACACCACCGGCGCGCACTACCTCAATGCCGACACGACGGCTTTCATGCAGTGCCTGACCTCCGACCTGTTCGCCGATTTCCCGACCTTGAAATTCGTCATCCCGCACGGCGGCGGCGCCGCGCCCTACCACTGGGGCCGCTTCCGCGGCCTGGCGCAGGAGCTGAAGAAGCCGCTGCTCAAGGACCACCTGCTCAAGAACATCTTCTTCGACACCTGCGTCTATCACCAGCCGGGCATCGACCTGCTGACCAAAGTCATCCCGGTGGACAACGTGCTCTTCGCATCCGAGATGATCGGCGCGGTGCGCGGCATCGATCCGGAGACCGGGCATTACTACGACGACACCCGGCGCTACGTCGAGGCCGCCAGCCTCAGCGCCGAGGACCGCCACAAGATCTTTGAGGCCAACGCCCGCCGCGTCTATCCGCGCCTCGATGCGGCGCTGAAAGCCAAGGGGAAATGAACATGGGCATGAACAATCTCGGCATCGTCAAACGCAACATCGAGCGCGCCGAGCGCGCCGCGGTGGACAAGCTGTCGCGCTTCGGCGTCGCCACCATCCACGAGGCGATGGGCCGCGTCGGCCTGTTGAAACCCTATATGCGGCCGGTCTATCCGGGCGCCGGCGTCTGCGGCACGGCGCTCACCGTCCTGCTGCAGCCGGGCGACAACTGGATGATGCACGTCGCCGCCGGCGAGCTGCAGCCGGGTGACGTCGTCGTCGCCGCCTGCAGCAGCGACTGCGAGGACGGTTTCTTCGGCGAGCTCTTGGCCACCTCGTTCCGCGCGCGCGGCGGCAAGGGGCTGATCATCGATGCCGGGGTGCGCGACGTCAGGGAACTCGCGGCGATGAACTTCCCGGTCTTTTCGCGCGCGATCAGCGCCAAGGGGACGATCAAGGCGACGCTCGGCTCGGTGAATATTCCGGTCGTCTGCGCCGGCGCGCTGGTCAATCCGGGCGATGTCGTCATTGCCGACGACGACGGCGTCGTCATCGTGCCGCGCCAGGTCGCGGCGCAGGTGGCCGACGCGGCCGAAGCGCGCGAAGCGAACGAAGCCGACAAGCGCAAACGCTTCGCCGCCGGCGAACTCGGCCTCGACATGTACGCGATGCGCGAACCGCTGGCCAGGGCGGGGCTGAA
>CAIXAY010000367.1 GCA_903917505.1 uncultured beta proteobacterium
CCGCCGACAGCAGCATCTCGGATGCCGACGTCGCCGAGATCGAGCGCTCGGCCTGCCCGACCTGCGGCTCATGCTCGGGCATGTTCACCGCCAATTCGATGAACTGCCTGACCGAGGCGCTTGGTTTTTCATTGCCCGGCAACGGCACCCTGGTGGCCACCCACGCCGACCGGCGCGGCCTGTTCATCAAGGCGGGGCAGCAGATCGTCGAACTCTGCCGCCGCTATTACGAGCACGACGACGCGTCGGTGCTGCCGCGCGCCATCGGTTCGCTGAAGGCCTTCGAAAATGCGATCACCCTCGACGTGACCATGGGCGGCTCGACCAACACCGTGCTGCACCTGCTGGCCGCGGCGCAGGAAGCCGGTCTGGCCTTCACCATGGCCGACATCGACCGCGTTTCGCGCAAGGTGCCCTGCCTGTGCAAAGTCGCGCCGGCGACCGACAAGTACCACATCGAGGACGTGCATCGCGCCGGCGGCATTTTCGGCATCCTCGGCGAACTCGAGCGCTCGGGGCTGCTGCACCTCGACGTGCCGACCGTGCACAGCAAGACCCTCGGCGAAGCCATCGCCATCTGGGACGTGCTGCACCACGCGCACGACCTGAAGGTCACCGAGTTCTACCGCGCGGCGCCGGGCGGCGTTCCCACGCAGACGGCATTCTCGCAGGAGCGCCGCTTCCCCGAGCTCGACCTCGACCGCACGCACGGCTGCATTCGCGACAAGGCCAACGCCTATTCGCAGGAGGGCGGCCTCGCCGTGCTCTACGGCAATATCGCGCAGGACGGCTGCATCGTGAAGACCGCCGGCGTCGATGAGAGCATCTGGAAATTCACCGGCAAGGCGCGCGTCTTCGAAAGCCAGGACGCGTCGGTACAGGCGATACTCGCCGATCAGGTCGTCGCCGGCGATGTCGTCGTCATTCGCTACGAAGGGCCGAAAGGCGGCCCCGGCATGCAGGAAATGCTCTATCCGACCTCCTATCTCAAATCGAAAGGGCTCGGCAAAGTTTGCGCGCTGCTCACCGACGGCCGCTTTTCGGGCGGCACCTCGGGGCTGTCGATCGGCCACGTTTCGCCGGAAGCGGCCGAAGGCGGCGCGATCGCGCTGGTCGAGGAAGGCGACCTGATCGAAATCGACATTCCCAAGCGGACGATCAAGCTGGCCGTAAGCGAAGCCGTTCTCAAGCAGCGCCGCGCGGCGATGCAGGCCAAGGGCGAGCAGGCCTGGCAACCGGCGGCGCCACGCACGCGCCAGGTGTCGACGGCGCTGCAGGCCTATGCGCTGATGGCCATGTCGGCGGCCACCGGCGCGGTGCGCGACCTCAGTCAGTTAAGGCGGCGCTAAGCCGCTGCCGAGATGCGCATGGCCGACGCCTCGCGCCGATACCATGCCATCCATTCACTTCGGAACGCATCGAGTGAAAGCAATCCACCTGTCCCTGCTGTTCGCCGCCGGCTTCGCCGCCGCGGCGCCGGCGCAGGCCAACGAAGCGCTGGCCAGGTCCCGGAACTGCCTGGCCTGTCACGCGGTGGACCGGAAAATCGTCGGCCCGGCCTACAAGGACGTCGCCAGGCGCTACGCCGGACGGCCGGGCAGCGAAGCCGCGCTGGCCGAGAAAGTCTTGAAGGGCAGCAAGGGCGCCTGGGCGAAGGAGCTGGGGGCCGAAATACCGATGCCGCCAAACACCATGGTCAAACCCGAGGAAGCGGTGACGCTGGTCGGATGGATACTCAGTCTGAAGTGACACGCATGGTCGCCGCGTATTGTCATCCGCATGGGCAGATGATCACCAAGACAGTGCGTAGCCGCGCGGCCATGCACCATTCGGGCCATTCGCCCGCCGTGTCGCGCTGTGCTCCAGCGCTGGCGCGGCACGCCGGCGGTAGCCGGCAGGCGGCGTGCATGACCGGCCGCGCAAGGCGACGAGCGCAGCAATATTTGCGAACGCAAGGAATTATTCGCACGATTCGCGGTCTGGCACAGGTCGTGCGTAGTCCTTATGTCGTTGCCTTATCCCCTATAAACAAATTGGCATCCGCTATTGACATTGACTTCGTCGCCACACGACCGCAAAATCCTTTTTTTGTCCGCCCCATCCCGTCCAAACCGCATCGGAGGTAATACCATGTCTTGCTCGCGTATCCCCAGCATGCCCCTTGTCATCGCCGTCGCTCTTGCCTTGTTCGGCTGCAGCCAGAAGGAAGAAGCCAAGCCCGCTCCCGCTCCGGCGCCCGTTGCCGCCGCGCCGACGCCGCCGCCGGCGAAGCCCGAAGTGACCGTACAGATTGGCCACGTCGCCCCCTTGACCGGCCCGCAGG